>NZ_JBHXTG010000013.1:77436-153904 GCF_042677465.1 Kitasatospora sp. NPDC127111 | reverse complement strand
GCCCGGGCCCGCCGCAGGACCGTGCTCAGTGCGCGGCGGCCTCCCAGTTGGGGCCGACGCCGACCGAGACGTCGAGCGGGGCGCGCAGCGGGTAGGCGCCGGCCATCTGCTCGCGGACGATCGCCTCGACCCGCTCGCGCTCGCCGTGGGCCAGCTCCAGCACGATTTCGTCGTGCACCTGGAGCAGCATCCGGGAGGTGAGCCCGGCCTCGCGCAGCGCGTCGTCCACCCGGAGCATGGCGATCTTGACGATGTCGGCGGCCGAGCCCTGGATCGGGGCGTTGAGGGCCATCCGCTCGGCCATCTCGCGGCGCTGGCGGTTGTCGCTGTTGAGGTCCGGCAGGTAGCGGCGGCGGCCGAGCAGGGTCTCGGTGTAGCCGGTGGCGCGGGCCTCGTCGACCACCCGGCGCAGATAGTCGCGGACGCCGCCGAACCGCTCGAAGTAGGTGTCCATCAGGCCCTGGGCCTCGGCGGGCTTGATGCCGAGCTGCTGGGAGAGCCCGTAGGCGGAGAGCCCGTAGGCCAGGCCGTACGACATCGCCTTGATCTTGCGGCGCATCTCGGCGTCGACCGCGTCGCCGGGGACCTCGAAGACCTGGGAGGCGACGGTGGTGTGCAGGTCCTCGCCGGAGGCGAAGGCCTCGATCAGGGCCTCGTCCTCGGAGAGGTGAGCCATGATCCGCAGCTCGATCTGCGAGTAGTCGGCGGTGAGCAGCGCCTCGTAGCCCTCGCCGACGACGAAGGCGCGGCGGATCATCCGGCCCTCCTCGGTGCGGACCGGGATGTTCTGCAGGTTCGGGTCCTGCGAGGAGAGGCGGCCGGTGGCGGCGACCATCTGGTTGAAGGTGGTGTGGATGCGCCCGGCCGGCGACACCGTCTTGAGCAGGCCCTCGACGGTGGTGCGCAGCTTGGCCTGGTCGCGGTGGCGGAGCAGGATGACCGGCAGCTCGTTGTCGGTCTGGGTGGCGAGCCAGGTGAGCGCGTCGGCGTCGGTGGTGTAGCCGGTCTTGATCTTCTTGGTCTTGGGCAGCGCCAGCTCGCCGAAGAGGATCTCCTGGAGCTGCTTGGGCGAGCCGAGGTTGAACTCGTGGCCGGCCGCGGCGTGCGCCTCCTCGACCACGCGCTGGATCTCGGCGGCGAACTGGGACTCCAGGCCGGTGAGCCAGGGGCGGTCGGCGGCGATGCCGGTGCGCTCCATCCGGGCCAGCAGGGCGGCGATCGGCAGCTCCATGTCGCGCAGCAGCTCGGTGGCGCCGACCTCGGCCAGGCGGGTGTCGAAGAGCGCGGCGAGGTCGAGCACGGCGCGGGCCTGCAGCATCAGCGCCTGGGCGCCGGCCGTCGCGTCCTCCTCCGGGGCGTCGAAGGCGAGCTGGCCGGTCTCGGCGGCGGGGGCCGGGGCGAGCGAACGGGCCAGGTACTCCTCGGCGAGCACCTCCAGGGTGAAGGTGCGGCGGCCGGGCTTCTCCAGGTAGGCGGCGAGGGCGGTGTCGGCGACGACGCCCTCGATGGTCCAGCCGCGCTCGGCGAAGGCGCGCATCACCTGCTTGGCGATGTGCAGGGCCTTGGGGGCGGCCGGGTCGGCGAGCCAGGCGGCGAAGGCGCGTTCGTCCTCCTCGCCGAGCAGCGCCGGGTCGAACCAGGCGGCCGACTCCCCCGCGGCGAGGGCGACCTCGGTGACCTCGCCGGTGCCGAGCGCCCACCGGTAGACGGCGGCCAGGGCGACCGGGGTCTTGCCGTCGGCGGCGTGCTCGCCCAGCCAGGCGGTCAGCGTGCCCGGGTCGGTGAGCAGTTCGCCGTCCACGTCGACGCCGGGGGCGAGCTCGGGGGCGGCCTCGGGCTCGACGGCGGCCGGGTCGATGCCGAAGACGCGGTCGCGGAAGTTGGCGTTGCGGAACTCCAGCGACTCCATCAGGGTGCCGACGGCCTCGCGGTCGAACGCGGCGCGGCCCAGGTCGCCGACGCCGAGCGGGAGTTCGACGTCGCGGACCAGCTCGGTGAGGACGCGGTTGCGCTTGACCGAGTCGAGGTGCTCGCGCAGCTTCTCCCCGATCTTGCCCTTCACCTCGTCGGCGCGGGCGACGAGTTCGTCGAAGGAGCCGAACTGGTTGACCCACTTGGCGGCGGTCTTCTCGCCGACGCCGGGGATGCCGGGCAGGTTGTCGGACGGGTCGCCGCGCAGCGCCGCGAGGTCGGGGTACTGGCGCGGGGTGACGCCGTACTTCTCGGCGACCTTCTCCGGGGTGTAGCGGGTGAGCTCGGAGACGCCCTTGGTCGGGTAGAGGACGGTGACGTGCTCGGTGACCAGTTGGAGGGAGTCCCGGTCGCCGGTGACGATGTCGACGTCGTAGCCGGCCGCCTCGGCGGCGGTGGCCAGGGTGGCGATGATGTCGTCGGCCTCGAAGCCCTCGACGGTGAGCCGGGGGACGTTCATGGCGTCGAGCAGCTCGCCGATCAGGCCGACCTGGCTGCGGAACTCGTCCGGCGTCTTGGCGCGGTTGGCCTTGTAGTCGGGGAACTCGACGGAGCGGAACGTCTGCCGGGAGAGGTCGAAGGCCACCGCGAGGTGGGTCGGCTGCTCGTCGCGGACGGTGTTGGCGAGCATCGAGGCGAAGCCGTACACCGCGTTGGTGGGCTGGCCGGTGGAGGTGTTGAAGTTCTCCACGGGCAGCGCGTAGAACGCCCGGTAGGCCATCGAGTGCCCGTCGAGCAGCATCAGCCGGGGCCGGGCCCCGCCGCCACCCGGCGCGCTCTTGTCCGTACTCTGCGTAGCCACGTCAATCCGTTCCTGCCGATTCCACTACCGGCCACCGATCCTATGGCCCGGCACCGACAAAAGGGGCGCGCCGGAAGCCGGGGCCCGCCCGGCACCCCCGGGGCGCCGCACCGCCACGCCGACCGCCCGCCGCCCCGCGCACCGCCCACCGCCACGACGGCCGCCCCGCGCACCGCCCGCCGCCACGACGGCCGCCCCGCGCACCGCCCACCGCCCGCCGCCACGCCAGCCGCCCGACGCGGCCGCTACCGCCGAGTAGGACGGTCGTACGATCACAGGCAGCACGAAGACGTGATCCCCCGAGCGGCAGGAGCTCCCGCCATGACCGACGCTGCCCCCGAAGCCACCCGTGACGCGGCCGCCGTCCTGAAGGTCCCGCAGGAGGTGCTGGACCACTTCGCGAAGCTGGGCGTCGACCCGGCCACCTTCTCCGGCGGCCACCTCGGCGAGAAGCTCGGCATCCGGATCGTCGAGGCCTCCGGCGACCGGGTGGTCGGCACCATGCCGGTCGAGGGCAACCAGCAGCCGTACGGACTGCTGCACGGCGGCGCCTCGGCGGCGCTGGCCGAGACCCTCGGCTCGATCGGCGCGATGCTGCACGCCGGCCCCGGCCGCTACGCGGTGGGCGTGGACCTGAACGCCACCCACCACCGCTCGGCCACCTCCGGCCTGGTCACCGGGGTGGCGACGGCCGTGTTCAAGGGGCGCACCGCCGCCACCTACGAGATCGCGATCACCGACGACACCGGCAAGCGGGTCACCAGCTGCCGCCTCACCTGCATGCTGCGCGACCTCTGAGTCCGCGGCCCCCGCGACCCGCGGGGCGCGACTGACGCACCGTCGGCCCGGCCGACCGCCCGCAGGCCGGTCAGCCGGGCCGACGTGCCATCAATTCCCTTGACCGCCCCCTTGTTTGACCTTCGACCTCCCCGGGAAGGCGTTGGTCCATACAAGGGGGCGGTCGCATGTTCACAGAATTTCAACCGTGTAACGCTGCGTAACAACCAGGGATTTCGACCGGCGGCGGCTCCCCGTGCCCGCAGTGACACAGAAGTCGGTTCGTCAAGCCCCCCAAGGTCCGTTATGCGGACCCGCACGCCCGGAACCAGCACAGCGAACGGCCCCGTCCGATTATCGGAGAGGCCAGGAGTAACCCCCATTTCTGGGCCTTACACCTGCCTACCAGCTAGTAATAGCCCGGTGGTACCGGATCGATCGAGCCGAAACGACCACATGCTGAGACAGTCTCTCCGTGTGCTCATAACAAGAGAATCACAGCCTCGCCGCACCACTGCCGGAGCCGCCCGGAGGCCATCTAGAGTCACGGCCAGTCACCGCGCCACCGGATTGGGCCAGGCCCACCGCGCATCCGGCTCCCGCCTCTCAGGCGCGGCGCCCTCCCGAACCGAAGGGGACCCCCGTGCGTCACCGTTCAGCAGTTGTCGTGAGCATTGCCGTCATCGGCGCCCTCAGCCTCAGCGCCTGCGGCTCCCGTGATGAGAAGAAGTCCGGGGACGGCAACAACGCCGGGTCCGCCACCACCGTCACCATCGGCGTCGACGCCCCGCTCACCGGCGACCTCTCCGCCCTCGGCCTCGGCATCCGCAACTCCGTCGAGCTCGCCGTCAAGCAGGCCAACGAGAAGAACGAGGTGCCCGGCGTCAAGTTCCAGATCAAGGCCCTGGACGACACCGCCAAGCCCGCCCCCGGCCAGCAGAACGCCACCCAGCTGGTCGCCGACAAGGACGTCATCGGCGTCGTCGGCCCGCTCAACTCCAGCGTCGCCCAGTCCATGCAGCAGATCTTCAACGACGCCAACCTCGTCCAGATCTCCCCCGCCAACACCGGCGTCGCCCTCAGCCAGGGCGAGAAGTGGGCCAGCGGCGTCAAGGCCCGCCCCTTCAAGTCCTACTTCCGCACCGCCACCACCGACGCCGTCCAGGGCCCCTTCGCCGCCGACTTCCTGGCCAAGGACGCCAAGAAGACCAAGGTCTTCCTCATCGACGACCAGAAGACCTACGGCGCCGGCCTCGCCGCCACCTTCAAGGCCCAGTTCCTCAAGGACGGCGGCACCGTCGTCGGCGAGGAGCACGTCAACCCCGACGACCGCGACTTCGCCGCCGTCGTCACCAAGGTCAAGTCCTCCGGCGCCGAGGCCGTCTACTACGGCGGCGAGTACCCCGCCGCCGGCCCGCTCTCCCTCCAACTCAAGGACGCCGGCGTCAACGTCCCGCTGATGGGCGGCGACGGCATCCAGAGCGGCGACTTCATCAAGCTCAACCCCAAGGGCCAGGGCGACTACGCCACCGCCGTCGGCCTGCCCGTCGAGCAGCTCCCCACCGCCGCCAAGTTCATCGCCGACTACAAGACCGCCGGCTACAAGGACGCCTACGAGACCTACGGCGGCTACTCCTACGACAGCGCCTGGGCCATCATCCAGGGCGTCAAGGCCGTCGCCGCCGCCAACGGCGGCAAGCTCCCCGCCGACGCCCGCGCCAAGGTCGTCGAGGCCGTCCAGAAGGTCTCCTTCGACGGCGTGACCGGCAAGGTCTCCTTCGACGAGTTCGGCGACACCACCAACAAGCAGCTCACCGTCTACACCGTCAAGGACGGCAAGTGGGCCGTGGAGAAGTCCGGCACCTTCAACGGCTGAACCTGACCCAGCGTCAGTAGCACCACAGAACGTCGGAGTTACCGCGCGGGGGCGCCACGAGTGCCCCCGCGCGCCTCACATCCACCACCCACGCGGACCCACCCCACGCACAACGGAGGCCCAGCGGTGCACGACCTACCGCAGCAGCTGGCCAACGGCCTGATCCTCGGCGCCCTCTACGGGCTCGTCGCGATCGGCTACACGATGGTCTACGGCATCGTCCAGCTCATCAACTTCGCCCACGGCGAGATCGTCATGGTCGGCGGCTTCGGCGCCCTGACCGCCTACCTCGCCCTCCCCGGCGGCACCACACTCTGGCTGGCCCTACCGCTGATGCTGATCGCCGGCATCCTGGTCTCCACCCTCACCGCCGTCGCCGCCGAGCGCTTCGCCTACCGCCCCCTGCGCACGGCCCCCCGCCTCGCCCCGCTGATCACCGCGATCGGCCTCTCCATCCTGCTCCAGCAGCTCGTCTTCTCGTTCTACCCCGACGCCAAGAAGGCCCGCGTCTTCCCGAAGATCCCCGGCGACCCCTTCGCCCTCGGCTCCGTCACCATCCAGCGCAGCGACGTCTTCCTGATCATCGCCGCCCCGCTGTGCATGCTCGCCCTCGGCTGGTTCGTCACCCGCACCCGCTCCGGCCGCGCCATGCAGGCCACCAGCCAGGACCCCGACACCGCCAAGCTCATGGGCATCGACACCGACCGCATCATCGTCATGGCCTTCGCCATCGGCGCCGCGTTCGCCGCCGTCGCCGCCGTCGCCTACGGCCTGCGCAGCGGCCAGGTCGACTTCCGGATGGGCTTCATCCTCGGACTCAAGGCCTTCACCGCCGCCGTCCTCGGCGGCATCGGCAACATCTACGGCGCCATGCTCGGCGGCGTCGCGCTCGGCCTCGCCGAAGCCCTCGCCACCGGGTACATCCAGCACCTCCCCGGCATGCACCTCTTCGGAGGCGGCGCCTGGAAGGACGTCTGGGCCTTCGTACTCCTCATTCTCGTACTCCTCGTCCGGCCCCAGGGCCTGCTCGGCGAGCGCGTCGCGGACAGGGCGTGAGCACCATGACCACCACCCCCACCACCGAGACCACCCCGGTCATCCCCGTCCCCGCCCGCGCCGCCACCCTCCTCACCGGCCTCGGCGCCGCCGCCACCGCCGGCTCCGCCCTGATGTCCTGGACCTGGACCTCCGAGTTCCCCGGCGACCTCACCTACTTCGGCTCCCCCGCCGGCCTCCAGTGGCTCGCCCTCACCGCCGGCCTGCTCACCCTCGCCCTGCTGCTCGCCACCCAGGGCGTCCCCGGCCTGCGCTGGGCCGCCCCCACCCGCAGCAACAACGCCGTCCTGTACGCCGCCGCCGGCGCCTTCGCCGTCGGCTGGTTCTCCGTCATCGCCATCGCCGTCGACCTCGGCGGCCTCGCCAACCTCGAACCCGGCGGCTGGGTCCTCGGCGCGGGCTCCCTCCTCACCCTCGCCGGCGCCCTCGGCCTCCCCCTCGACCGGCGCACCCACGTGCCGCTCAAGGTCCTCAACTGGCGGCTCTTCCTCATCAAGCCGATCGCCTGGATCGCCTACCTCGGCGCCGCCGCCATCCCCGAGGACAAGCCCGTCGCCCCCGTCCTCACCGCCCTCACCGGCGGAGCGGTCATCGCGGGCACCGCCGTCCTCCTCGTCCAGGGCGGCCACCTGGTCAACCACTGGCTGCGCCTGGGCACCGTCGCCCGGCCGCTCCCCGCCCCCCGCGAGCTGCCCTCCCTCGTCGAGGTCCTGCTCATCGTCGTCGCCTTCGGCCTCGGCCTGTTCGCCATCACCTTCGGCATCGACACCGAGTACGGCGAACTCTTCATCGGCTACCTGCTGCTGGCCGGCTCCGTCGGCGCCGCCCTCGGCAAGTCCGGCCTGGTGCCCCGGCTGCGCGCCCTGACCGTCAAGTACCGCTCGGTCACCACCGGCGCCGCGTTCGCCGCCGCCGCCAGCTTCCCCTTCACCCAGACGAGCGACCAGTACACCTCGGTCGCCGCCAACATCCTGATCTTCGCCACCGTCGCCCTCGGCCTCAACATCGTCGTCGGCCTCGCCGGCCTGCTCGACCTCGGGTACGTCGCCTTCCTCGGCGTCGGCGCCTACGCCGCCGCCCTGGTCTCCGGCTCCCCCGCCTCGCCGATCCACGTCCAGTTCCCGTTCTGGGCCGCGATGCTCACCGGCGCCGTCGTCTCCATGGTCTTCGGCGTCATCATCGGCGCCCCGACCCTGCGACTGCGCGGCGACTACCTCGCCATCGTCACCCTCGGGTTCGGCGAGATCTTCCGCATCACCATGCTCAACCTCAACGGCACCACCGGCCCCAAGGTCACCAACGGCTCCAACGGCATCCCGCGGATCCCCGACCTCAACATCCTCGGCTGGGACCTCGGCAAGCCCACCAACGTCTTCGGCATCGAGCTCGGCCGGTTCTCCAACTACTACCTGCTGATGCTGCTGGTCACCGCCCTCGTCGTGCTGGTCTTCGCCCGCGTCGGCAACTCCCGCATCGGCCGGGCCTGGGTCGCCATCCGCGAGGACGAGACCGCCGCCGAAGCCATGGGCATCAACGGCTTCCGCCTCAAGCTCCTCGCCTTCGCCCTCGGCGCCTGCCTCGCCGGCCTCGCCGGCACCGTCCAGGCCCACGTCAGCTACACCGTCACCCCCGACCAGTACACCTTCGCCGAGGCCCTGCCGCCCAACTCCGCCTTCCTGCTCGCCGCCGTCATCCTCGGCGGCATGGGCACCATCAGCGGACCGCTGGCCGGCGCCACCCTCCTCTTCCTCGTCCCCAAGAAGCTCGAATTCCTCTCCGACTACCAGCTGCTCGCCTTCGGCATCGCCCTCATCGTGCTGATGCGGGTCCGCCCGGAGGGCCTCATCCCCAACCGCCGGCAGCAGCTGGAGTTCCACGAGGCCACGATCCCGGCACAGTCCACCGGCGACGCGGCCACCCTCACCAAGGCAGGGGCGTGACCAGCCAGATGACCACCACCGACGCCCCCGTCGCCACCACCGCCAGGCCCATCCTCGAAGTCTCCGGCGTCACCATGCGGTTCGGCGGCCTCACCGCCGTCAACGACGTCTCCCTCACCGTCGGCGAGGGCGAGATCATCGGCCTCATCGGCCCCAACGGCGCCGGCAAGACCACCTTCTTCAACTGCCTCACCGGCCTCTACGTCCCCACCGAGGGACGCGTCGCCTACCGCGGAACGGTCCTGCCGCCCAAGCCCCACCTCGTCACCCAGGCCGGCATCGCCCGCACCTTCCAGAACATCCGGCTCTTCGCCAACATGACCGTCCTGGAGAACGTCCTCGTCGGCCGGCACAGCCGCACCAAGGAAGGCCTCTTCTCCGCCATCCTGCGCGGCCCCGGCTACCACCGCGCCGAGGCCGAGAGCCGGGCCCGGGCCATGGAACTCCTCGAGTTCACCGGCCTCGCCGACAAGGCCGAACACCTCGCCCGCAACCTCCCCTACGGCGAGCAGCGCAAGCTCGAAATCGCCCGCGCCCTCGCCTCCGACCCCGGCCTCCTGCTCCTCGACGAGCCCACCGCCGGCATGAACCCCCAGGAGACCCGGGCCGCCGAGGAACTCGTCTTCGCCATCCGCGACCGCGGGATCTCCATCCTCGTCATCGAGCACGACATGCGGTTCATCTTCAACCTGTGCGACCGCACCGCCGTCCTCGTCCAGGGCCAGAAGATCGTCGAAGGCGACCGCGAAACCGTCCAGAACGACGAACGCGTCATCACCGCCTACCTCGGCGCCCCGCTCGAAGGCACCACCGCTTCGGAGGACACCCAGTGACCGCGCTCCTCGAGGTCCAGGACCTCCGCGTCGCCTACGGCAAGATCGAAGCCGTCAAGGGCATCAGCTTCACCGTCAAGCAGGGCGAGGTCACCACCCTGATCGGCACCAACGGCGCCGGCAAGACCACCACCCTGCGCACCCTCTCCGGCCTGCTCAAGCCGACCGCCGGAAAGATCGTGTTCGACGGCCAGCCGCTGAACACCGTCCCCGCCCACAAGATCGTCTCGCTCGGCCTCGCCCACTCCCCCGAAGGCCGGCACATCTTCCCGCGCATGACCATCGAGGAGAACCTCCTCCTCGGCGCCTTCCTGCGCAGCGACACCGCCGGCATCGCGGCCGACGTCGAACGGGCCTACGGCCTCTTCCCCATCCTCGGCGAGCGCCGCAAGCAGGCGGCGGGCACGCTCTCCGGCGGTGAGCAGCAGATGCTCGCGATGGGCCGGGCCCTCATGTCCCAGCCCAAGCTGCTGATGCTGGACGAGCCCTCGATGGGCCTCTCGCCGCTCATGATGCAGAAGATCATGGCGACCATCGTCGAGCTCAAGGCCAGCGGGACGACCATCCTGCTGGTCGAGCAGAACGCCCAGGCGGCGCTCTCGCTCTCCGACCAGGGCTACGTCATGGAGACCGGCCGCATCGTCCTGGAGGGCACCGGCGCCGACCTCCTCCACGACGAGTCCGTCCGCAAGGCGTACCTCGGCGAGGACTGAGTCCGCGCGCACGGAAAGGGCCCGGCAGCACCTGCTGCCGGGCCCTTCCCCTTTCCGCCTACTCGCCCTTGGCCTCTTCGGCCTTCTTGCGGTCCTGGGCGGCACCCTCCTCGATGACCGCCTCGGCCACCGCCGCCATCGTCATCCGGCGGTCCATCGACGTCTTCTGGATCCACCGGAACGCGGCCGGCTCGTTCAGCCCGAACTTCGTCTGCAGCACGCTCTTCGCCCGGTCCACCAGCTTCCGGGTCTCCAGCCGCTGGGTGAGGTCCGCGATCTCCTCCTCCAGCGTCCGCATCTCGGTGTACCGCGAGACCGCCATCTCGATCGCGGGCACCAGGTCGCTCTTGGAGAACGGCTTCACGATGTACGCCATCGCCCCGGCGTCCCGGGCCCGGTCCACCAGCTCGCGCTGCGAGAACGCGGTCAGCATCAGGACGGGCGCCAGGTGCTGCTCGTGGATCCGCTCGGCGGCCGAGAGGCCGTCGAGGACGGGCATCTTCACGTCCAGGATGGCGAGGTCCGGCCGCAGCTCCTCGACCAGCTTCACCGCCGTCTCCCCGTCCCCGGCCTCGCCGACGACGGTGTACCCCTCCTCCTCGAGCATCTCCTTGAGGTCGAGACGGATCAACGCCTCGTCCTCGGCGATCACAATCCGGGTGATCTGGGGCATGTCGGTCTCAAGCGGCTGCGCCTGCTCGTCGGCGGTGCTCACGGGGCTCCTCATTCCGGCGGGGTACTGCATGCACGAGGGTACCTAGCTGCGCCGGACAACGTGCGCAGGGTATCCTTCACGGGCGCGAACCAGCCGGGTTGGTGGAAGGGCAGACACGATCGCCTCAAAAGCGATTGCCTGAAAGGGCGTGTGGGTTCGAATCCCACACTCGGCACCGAATTTCTCCTCGCATTCCCAGGTGATGGGAAATTCATCACATCTGGTGGACGATGCGCGTACCGTTCACCGGCCGCCCTCATCCTTCGCACGCTGGTGCGCATGACCACCGACTCCGTGCGAGAACAAGCAGTCCACATGCTTCGGCGTGGCCTCTCCAATGCCGAGGTCGCCCGTCGCCTGAGAGTCCCCTACGGGACGGTCTCGGCATGGCGGCACTACGACCGCGCCAAGCACGGCGGGCTCCCGGGCCGCAAACGCTCAACCTGCCTGCACTGCTACGCCGATCCGCTGGACCACCCGTCCTATGCCTACCTGCTCGGCCTCTATCTCGGCGACGGCCACATCCTCCTGCCGAACGACTACCGCCGCACGCAGAGTCTTCAGATCACCTGCGACGACAAGTGGCCGGGGATCACGGACTCCGTCGAGCAGGCCATTCGGGCGGTGCTGCCACGGAACAGACCCTGCCGGGTCAGGCGTACGGGCTGCCACGACGTCAAGGTGTACTCGAATCACCTGACCTGCTACTTCCCCCAGCACGGCCCGGGCAAGAAGCACGAGCGCACCATAGCCTTGCAGCCCTGGCAGCGGGAGATCGTCGACGCGCACCCGTGGGAGTTCCTCCGAGGCCTGATCCACTCCGACGGCTGCCGCATCACCAACTGGGCGACCCGAACGGTCAACGGCGTCCAGAAGCGCTACGAGTACCCCCGCTACTTCTTCACCAACACCTCGGCCGACATCATCCGCCTCTTCACCGACGCCCTCGACGCCGTGGGCGTGCAGTGGAAGGCCTCGATCCCCCGACCCACCGGCCAGGTCAACGTCTCCATCGCCCGCAAGGAGTCCGTCGCCCTCATGGACACCCACATCGGCCCCAAGTACTGACGGAGACACCGGGGCCGCGGGCTACGCTCCCAGTCTGGCGTCGCCCCACGCCCCGTAGCTGTAGGGAGACAGGTTCGCCGTCGTGGCGTAGGTGACCACGATCTTCAGGCGCAGCGCGTCCCTGACGTCGACGGTGAGCTGCTGCGACTGCCCGAGCGAGAGGGTCTGCTGGGCGACGGACCTGCCGTCGACGAAGACTTCGAAGGTCAGGACCGTTCCCGTGGGCGAGTCGTCCCGGACCCCGATCGTGGCGGTGAACGTCTGCCAGGCGCGTTCGAGGTTGTACTCGGCCGCGTTGGCCGGGATGGAGCCGAGATCCGTGCGAAGGGAGACGCTGTGGGCGTAGTTCGTGCCGTTCACGAGTGCCGCGCCGTTCTCGACCCCGTAGGTGGAGGAGAACGGGTCGTTGTCGCTCAGGTACTGCGTTCCGGTCGTGACCGTCGTCGTGGGTGAGGCGAACCCGGGCGACCCGGGCGTGGGCGACGCGGAGAGATCGGTGGCGGACGGAGCGGTGGCCGTTACGGTGACGGTCCGGGTTGCCGTCGCCGCCGGGGTGGAGGCGGTGGGCGACGCGCCGCCGGAACCGCACGCGGTGACCGCGATGACGGTCAGGCCGGCCGTGGTGGTGAGGGCTGCCAGACGCAGCGCCTGCCGGTGGCGCCGAAGTGGCGCCCTCGGTCCTCCATCCATTTCCCTCAGCTCCTAGGTCGGCGGCGGGTCGGGCGGGTCGTGCGGCGGCGGGGGTGGCGCGTTCACCGGTGGCACCGTCGGCGGCTCGGGCGGGTCGTACGGCGGCGGGGGTGGCGCGTTCACCGGTGGCACCGCACCGGCGTGCTCGGCGGCTTCGTCCTGGTGCCGGAGCCGGTCCCGCAGGACGGCCACGAGCGTGAGGGTCGCGGTGGCGATGGCGGCGAGCAAGCCGATCCAGAGGCCCGCTCCCGTCGAGGCCGTGGTGTCGGACAGTTGGTTGTTCAGGTCCACCAGGTCGGAGACGTCGGCCAGCTTGACGATGTAGAGGACCAGCAGATTGGACGCCGGGATCAGCGCGATCGCCGCGTATGTCGGGTTGTCCCGTGCGAGTGCTGCCCAGACGAGGCAGAGGAAGGCCAGGACCGCCACGATGATCAACGCTGGTCCGGCGGCCTGCATGCCCTGTCCGAAGGCATTCACGCCGTACGTGCCCGAGACCCAGGGGGCGAAGAGCATGAAGAAGCTCAGAAGTGCCGTGCCTGCGGCTGCCGCCAGTGGCCAGTCGCGGGCCAGCCGGAGTGCGATGCCCCCGCCACCGTGTTGCGACGGATCCTGGTGGGCCATGGCTCCTCCGTCCGTGCGTGACGTCGCACTTGTTCCGGGGAGGGAATTCCGGGAGCCGCACGGTGGGGTGCCGACGCTCCTCTCTCAGCATGTGTCGGCCGCGTAGGAGGTGCAACCTCGGCTCGACCGTGCTGTCGGCGTGCGTGGCACGACGGGCCGTGGTGCGCTGGAGTTCTGGGACCACCAGTCGGCGGCGGGACCTTTCGCCACGTTTGCGCCCTGCCCCGAACGCCATTTGACCGACAGTCATCTCCATGGGGAACAGGCGATACCGATGGTGAGAGTCAACGCGCAACGGTGGCCGGCCCTGCTCGGAGCGTTCGTGCTGGCCGCCACCGGCGCGGTGCTGCCGGACGGTGCCGTGGCCGCACGATCGGCCCTCGTACCGGCTTGCCTGGCCGTGAGCCCCGATTCGGGAGGCGTGCACGACAGTTGGTCGTCGGCGGCGCCGACGACCACGCCGCGCTACTTCCTCGCCGCGGCGACCGACTGTGACGGAACTGTCTACGCCCTGGGCGGCTGGGCGGCCACGACGCCGTCCCCGGGGCCGTCGGACTTCGCACGCAGCGATCTGGTGGAGAACTACGACCCGGGCAGCGGCTCCTGGACGACGGTGCCCGCGTTGTGGAGCGCGCGGGCCAGGTTGGCGGCGGTCACCGACGAGGACGGCCGGATCTGGGCGATCGGCGGAGGCGACGACGCTTCCTCGGGCCGGGCCGTCGAGGTGTACACGCCCGGCTACGGGGCATGGCAGGCCACGCCCAGCCTGCCCGTCGAGATGCCGGTCCCCTCGGCCGCTTCGGATGCCGCAGGGAACGTCTACGTCTTCGACGGCGACGAAACTGCGATCTTCGACGCGGATTCCAGGACTTGGCGGACCGGGCCTCCGATGCCGACGCCCCGCGAAGGCGGGGTGGCCGCGACCGGTGCGGACGGGAGGGTCTACGTGATCGGCGGGTACACCACCGCGGAACCCGACGTTCCGACGAGCACGGTGGAGGTCTACACACCGAGCACCCGGGAGTGGAGCCAGGCGGCGCCCATGCCCGGGCCGAAGGGGCGGGCTGCGGGAGCAACGGCCCCGGACGGGCGGATCTTCGTGTTCGGGGGAGCGTCCGAGCCTGGTGAGACGCCGACGGCGGTGACCTACGTGTACGCCCCGGGGACGGACCGCTGGGAACCCGCCGAGAGCATGCCGCACACCAGGGATTGCGCGGCGGCGGCGGTCGGCGGCGACGGACGGATCTACCTGGTCGGGGGGACGGAGGGTGACGCCGTCAGCACGGCCACGACGGACGTGGACGTCTACACGCCCTGATCCCTCGGGTGGCCGGGCGGGCGGCATTCCTCCGGACGGGGAATGCCGCCCTCGGGCTCGTGGGCGGGGTTCGGTCAGGTGTCCAGGGTGCCGACGTGGTGGACGCGGACGAGGTTGGTGGAGCCGGCGAGGCCGGGGGGTGAGCCGGCGGTGATGACGACGGTGTCGCCCTTCTGGCAGCGGCCGAGGGAGAGCAGGGCGGCGTCGACCTGTTCGACCATCTCGTCGGTGGTGGGGGCGAAGGGGCCGAGGAAGGTCTCGACGCCCCAGGTGAGGGCGAGTTGGCTGCGGACGGCGGGTTCGTAGGTGAAGGCGAGGACGGGGATGGGCGAGCGGTAGCGGGTGAGGCGGCGGGCGGTGTCGCCGGACTGGGTGAAGGCGACGAGGTACTTGGCGTTGAGGAAGTCGCCGATCTCGGCGGCCGCGCGGGCGACGGCGCCGCCCTGGGTGCGCGGCTTGTTGGTGGTGGTGAGCGGGGGGAGGCCGGCGGCGAGGACGTCGGTTTCGGCGGCTTCGATGATGCGGCCCATGGTGCGGACGGTTTCGACGGGGTACTTGCCGACGGAGGTCTCGCCGGAGAGCATCACGGCGTCGGTGCCGTCGAGGACGGCGTTGGCGACGTCGGAGGCCTCGGCGCGGGTGGGGCGGGAGGCGTTGATCATCGAGTCGAGCATCTGGGTGGCGACGATGACCGGCTTGGCGTTGCGCTTGGCCAGTTGGACGGCGCGCTTCTGGACCATCGGGACCTGTTCGAGGGGCATCTCCACGCCCAGGTCGCCGCGGGCCACCATGATGCCGTCGAAGGCGTCGACGATGGCTTCGAGGTTCTCGACCGCCTGCGGCTTCTCGATCTTGGCGATGACGGGGAGGAAGCGTCCCTCCTCGGCCATGATGCGGTGGACGTCGTCGATGTCGCGGCCGTTGCGGACGAAGGAGAGCGCGACGAGGTCGGCGCCGGTGCGCAGGGCCCAGCGGAGGTCGGTGACGTCCTTGTCGCTGAGTGCGGGGACGGAGACGGCGACTCCGGGGAGGTTGAGGCCCTTGTGGTCGGAGACGAGGCCGCCTTCGACGACGAGGCAGCGGACGTGGGGCCCGTCGACCTCGGTGACTTCGAGGGTGACCCGGCCGTCGTCGACGAGGATGCGTTCGCCGGGGGTGACGTCGCCGGCGAGGCCGGCGTAGGTGGTGCCGCAGCGGTTCTGGTCTCCGACGACGCCCTTGTCGGTGGAGATGGTGAACTCGTCGCCGCGTTCGAGAAGTACGGGTCCTTCGGCGAAGGTGTCGAGCCGGATCTTCGGGCCTTGAAGGTCGACGAGGACGCCGACGCTTCGGCCGGTCTCGTCGGCGGCCTTGCGGACCCGGCGGTAGCGCTCCTCGTGCTCGATGTGGGAGCCGTGGCTCAGGTTGAAGCGGGCGATGTCCATCCCGGCGTCGACCAGGGCTTTGATCCGGTCGTACGAGTCGGTGGCGGGCCCGAGGGTACAGACGATTTTTGCTCGGCGCATAGTGCTGAGGGTAAGGATTACCGGCGCGTAACATCGACGTCCGTCCGGACAGCGGGATGACCTTTGCCGGACGGCGAGTTGAACAATCTGACGCACCCTCGGACCGGTGTGCGACGGCTTCGGTCGGGACCGTTCGCCGATGCGATTCCGTGAAGCGGTGTTCACCCCTGGTTCACCGTCGCTTCCGCCGCCGCTCCCGCCCCGGCGGGACGCTCGTCACCCGGGTGGACCGCCCGGACACGTTGCGGCGAGGGGGAAGCGTTCGGCATGAGGCGTGCGTTCGGGTTGCTCGTGGCGGTACTGCTGCTCGGCGGGGTGGCGTTCGCGCTCCTGGAACCGACCGACGGCGGGGGCGGGGGGAAGGGGCCGGTGACCGTCACCGTCACCGGGCTGATCGGGTCGGAGAAGCGCGAGTTCTTCGACGACCCGGCGGTCAGGGCCGAGTTGGCCGCGCAGGGCCTGACGGTGAAGGTGCAGAGCGCCGGTTCCTGGCAGATGGGCGACAACCTGGACGGGATGGACTTCGCCTTCCCGGCCAGCCAGCCGCCGGCGGACGCGATCCGCACGAAGAGGGGCATCACCGAGACGGCGATCCGCCCGTTCTACTCACCGCTGGTGATCATGGCGCACGAGTCGACGGCCAGGGTGCTGGAGGCCAACGGGCTGGCGGGCCAGGACAAGGCGTCGAAGGTCTGGACGTTCCGGATGGCCGACTACCTGAACGCCATCCGGACGGGCCGCAGATGGGACCAGCTCGGCGGCGACAAGCCCGGTGACCTGGCCGGGGACATCTTCCTCACCACCACCGACCCCACCACGTCCTCGTCCGGCGCGATGTACGTCTCGCTGCTCTCCTACCTGGAGAACGGCAACCAGCCGGTGGCGGACGCCGCGGGGGTGGAGCGGACCAAGGCCCTCCTGCACACGGCGATCACCAAGCAGGGTTCGCTGAAGAAGTCCACCGACGAGCCGTTCGCGGACTTCCTCTCGAACGGCGGGGGTGCGCTGGTGCTCGCGTACGAGTCGCAGGCGGCCGAGCTGATCGTGAAGAAGAAGGCGCCCGAGGACCTGGTGGTGCTCTACCCGGACACCACGGTCTACTCCGACCACACGGTCGTCGGGCTGACCGAGAACGGGCGGAAGCTGGCCGGCCAGCTGAACGGCAACGCGAAGTTGCGCGAGCTGGCGGCTAGTTACGGCTTCCGTCCGCAGGGGGACACCAATGCCTTCGGGGCGCAGCTGAAGAGTGCGAGCGGTTCGTTCACCCTCGCCCCCCATCTGGGTGCGGCAAAGGTGAAGCAGGCGCCGACTCCGGTGCCCGAGGTCCTGCAGAAGTTGATCGACGGCGCGATGAGGGGTTGAGCGGGGGATGGGGAGCGGGATGACGACGGTGCGCGGGAGCGGTGTGCGGGGGCTGGCCGTGGGGCTGGCGCTGCTGGTGGCGACGGTGACGGCGTGCACGTCCTCGCCGGCGTCGGCGCCGAGGCAGGGGGACGCTCCGGCGCCGACGGCGCGGGAGGGGGTGCTGCGGGTCCTCGCCGGCAGTGAACTGCAGGACATGGCGCCGGTGTTGGAGGAGGCGCGGAAGGCGACCGGGGTGACGGTGCAGTTCGCCTGGACGGGTTCGCTGGACGGCGCGGACGCGGTGTCCTCGGGGCGGGCGGACGGCAAGTACGACGCGATCTGGTTCCCGTCGAACCAGTACCTGCACCTGGATGAGGGCAGCCGGTCGAAGGTGCTGTCGGAGACGCCGGTGATGGCTTCGCCGGTGGCGTTCGGCATCCGGTCGTCGGTGCTCGCCGAGCAGGGTTGGGGTGACGGTTCCAAGGTGACGTGGGGGAATCTGGCGCAGGCGGCGGCGGGCGGCGAGCTGGCGTACGGGATGGCCGATCCGTCCCGGTCCAACTCGGGGTTCTCGGCGTTGGTGGCGGTGGCTTCGGCGTTCTCGGGGGCGAGTGCGGCGCTGACCGAGGCGGACGTGCGGAGGGCGACGCCGTCGTTGAAGCAGTTCTTCGCCGGGCAGAAGCTGACCTCGGGTTCGTCGGGCTGGCTGGCGCAGGCGTACTCGCGGGCGGAGCGGGGTTCGGTGGGGGCGGTGGTGAACTACGAGTCGGTGCTGCTGTCGATGAACCGGACGTTGCCGCAGGACCAGCAGTTGACGGTCGTCCGGCCGTCGGACGGTGTGGTGTCGGCGAACTATCCGCTGACGCTGCTGAGTTCGTCGGCGCAGCGGGAGCGGGATTCGTTCCAGCGGTTGACCTCGTACCTGTTGAAGGAGGAGGTGCAGAAGCGGATCTCGGAGTTGACGCTGCGCCGTCCGGTGGTGCCGGCGGTGGCTCCGGCGGCGGGGTTGCCGACGGACCGGCGGCACGAGCTGCCGTTCCCGGGGACGCGGGCGGTGGCGGACGGGTTGCTGGCCTCGTACCAGAACGAGCTGCGGCGGCCGTCCCGGACGGTGTACGTGCTGGACACCTCGGGTTCGATGTCGGGGGGCCGGTTGTCGGCGCTGAAGGCGGCGTTGGGCCGGTTGACGGGGGCGGAGGACACCCGGGGGGTGCGGCGGTTCCGCAACCGTGAGGAGGTCACGCTGCTGTCGTTCGCGTCGAAGGTGAAGTGGACGAAGACGCACACGGTGCCGGCGGCGGACGCGAAGCCGGAGCTGGACGCGATCAACGCGGATGTGCAGGCGTTGTCGGCGGACGGCGGGACGGCGGTGTACAGCTCGTTGCGGGAGGCGTACGGGGTGATCGAGCGGCAGCAGTCGGCGGCGGGGGACGACCGGTTCACGTCGATCGTGCTGATGACGGACGGTGAGAGCAACGAGGGTGCGACGGACGGGGACTTCAGGAACTTCTACAACGGGCTTCCGCCGGCGCGGAAGGCGGTGCCGGTGTTCCCGATCCTGTTCGGGGATGCGGCGAAGGGGCAGTTGCAGGGGATCGCGGAGCTGACCGGGGGCAGGTTGTTCGACGGGACGGGGTCGTTGGACGGGGCGTTCGAGGAGATCCGTGGTTACCAGTAGCGGTGCCGGGCCGGGCGGTGGCGGCGGTTCGTCGTTCGGCCGGCGGGCCTGGGGGTACCTGGAGTCGACGCGGAACCTGGTCGGTTGCGCGGCCGGGGCGGCCGGGCTGGGGCTGCACTTCGCGGGGTTCGGCGGTGCGTTGTGGCCGGGGGTCGTGGCGGGGTTGTACGGGGCTGGGGTGCTGTTGTGGCCGGTGAAGCCGGGTCCGCCGCCTCCTCCGCCGCGGGAGCCCTGGCCGGAGCTGGCGGAGTTGGCGGAGTACCTGCGGGGTGTGCCGCTGCCGGTGTCGGCGGGGCTGGACGGGTTGTTGGAGCGGCTGGCGGAGGTGGGGAGGCGGCCGGACGCGGTGCTGATCGTGGGCGGGCGGCTGCCGGTGGCGGTGGACGGCTATCTGCGGGCCCGGACGTGGGAGCGCTGGCGTGCGGGTGCGCCCGATCCGGGGGCGGTGCTGGCGGGCGAGGTGGAGTCGATGACGGCGGCCCTGGCGGGGTGAGCGGGCCGGCTGGGGTGAGCCGTGGGCGGGCCGGGGTGAGCCGTGGGCGGGCCGGGGTGAGCCGTGGGCGGGCCGGCGTCCTGGGCCCGGGGTCAGTTCTCCAGGACGCCGGCCAGTTCGGCCCGGCGGCGGACGCCGAGTTTGCGGAAGCTGTTGGTGAGGTGGGTCTCGACGGTCCGCAGGGCGAGGTGGAGGGTCGCGGCGATCTCGGCGTTGGAGTGACCGGCGGCGGCCATCCGGCAGATGCGCAGTTCGCTGTCGGTGAGGGCCTCGGTTCCGGCGTGTTCGCCGCGCCCGGGGCGGGCGCCGGAGGCGTGCAGGGCTTCGACGGCGACGGCGCGCAGCCGGACGGCGCCGAGGCGTTCGGCGCGGCCGGCGGCCTCTCGCAGGGCGCGGCGGGCGGCGCCGCGGCGGCCGGCGTCGGCGAGCAGCCGTCCGTGGGTGACGAGGGCGGGGATGAGTTCGGTCTCGATCTCGCCGCGGCGCAGGAGGTCGACGGACTCGGCGGCGAGGTCCAGGCCGTGGCGGCCGCCGGTGGCGGCGGCGAGGGCGCGCAGGGCCCGTCCGATGGTGCGGGGGGTGCCCCAGGTCCGGGCGAGCCGTAGTTCCTCCTCGGCGAGGGCGACGGCGGGGCCGGGTTCGCCGAGCAGGGTGTGGCAGTCGGCGGCGGCGGAGCGCCAGGGGGTGACGATCGGGCTGCGGACGTGCCGTTCGTCCTGTCGGCGTCCGCATTCGAGCAGGTCGGCGAGGGCTGCGGCGGGTTCGCCGGTGGCGAGTCGGAGCATGCCGCGGGCGTAGAGGTACTCGTTCCATTCCCAGGAGTCCTGGGCGCGGTCGGCGGCGATGGCGCGGGCGAGGCCGTGGGCCTGCCAGTAGCGGCCGGTCTCGGTGAGGGCGAGGACGGCTTGGGCGACGAGGTGGGCGTTCTGCTGGCCGAGCAGTCCGGCGTAGCGGGCGCGGGTGGCCTGGGCGTCGGCGGGTCCGGGGGTGCCGGGGGTGCCGGGGGTGCCGGGGGTGCCGGCGGGTCCGGGCGTACCGGTGGGGGTGCCGTCCTCGGGCGGGGTGCCGCACCACCAGGACCAGACCGGCCGTTCGCCGCGTGCGCCGGGCTCTGCCCCGGGTCCGGTGCCGTGGCCGGTCCTCCCCCGGGTGCCGGGTCGTTGTCCGGGGTGCGGGCGGGCGGCGGGCGCGGGCCCGGTGAGGGCGAAGTCGTCGAGCAGTGCCTGGTACTCCCCGCGCATCACGCGGGTCTCGGCGCGGACGCTCAGCAGGCACTGGTAGCCGGGGTCGAGCGAGGGGCCGCGGTAGGCGGCGAGGCCGCGTTCGACCAGCCGGTCGGCTTCGGGCAGCAGGTCGGCCCATTGGGCGAGGGTGGCGGCGGAGACCTGGACGTAGGAGCGGCAGAGCGGGTCGACGGGGGCGTCGAGGAGTTCCCGGATCCGGCCGCCGACCTCGGCGGCGGAGAGCGTGCCGCTGGTCGAGTCGAACTCGGTGAGCAGCGCGTACGCGGGCGGCGCGAGCCGCTGGTTGCTGCGGGCGGCGAAGCGTTGGACGCCCTCGACCACCTGGAGCCAGCTGCGGCCGTCGTGGGCGGCGATCAGCGCGGCGGCGGCCTGGACGGCGTGGACGAGGTCGTCGCGGTCGGCGAAGCGTTCGGCGAGTTCCTCCATGAGTTCCAGGGCGGCGGGAGTGTCGCCGCGGGCGGCGAGGACGGCGCCGAGCGTGTTGGCGGTGCGGAAGACGCCTTCGTCGGACTGCTGGAGGTGGACGGCCTCGGCGAGGTGGCGGACGCCGGCGGTGCGCTCGTCCGGGCCGAGGGTGACCTCCAGGCTGCCGAGTTCGGTGAGCACCAGGCCGCGGCGGCGTTCGCCGAGCGGTTCGGCGAGGACGCGGCACAGCAGGGTGACGGCGTCGGCGGGGCGGTCGGCGTCGGCGGCCTTGCGGGCGGCGGCGCGGAGGGTGTCGGCGGCCCAGCGGGGGCCGGGGGCGGGGGTGAGGAGCAGGTGTCCGGCGACGCGTTCGTCGGGGGCGCCGGCGCGGTGCAGGTAGCCGGCGGCGGCGCGGTGGACGTGGGCGCGGTGGCCGGGTTCGTGTCCGGCGAGGACGGCGTCGGCGAGCAGCGGGTGGGTGAAGCGGGGCCAGCGGCCGGGGCCGGGGTCGTCGAGCACGCCCTGGGCGGTGAGGTCGACGAGCCAGCCGGTGAGCCGGTCGGGGTCGGCGCCGGCGAGTTCGGCGAGCATGGCGGCGGGGTCGCCCGCGGCGGGCAGGGGCGTGGTGCGGGCGGCGGGGTGTTCCTGCATCCGGGCGAGGACGCGGGCGGCGTCGAGGGCGTGGTCGCCGCCGCCGCGCAGCCATTCCTCGACGGCTTCGGGGAAGGCACCGCCGGGCAACCGGGTGCAGCGGTCGGGGAGTTGTGGGAGGGCGGGCGCGTCGGGGAGCTGCCGCAGGTCGGTGAGGAGGGCGGTGAGCAGGGCGGGGTTGCCGCCGGTGGCGCGGACGCAGTCGGCGGCGAGGGCGGCCGGGGTGCCGGGGCCGAGGTGGTGTGCGGCGAGGCGGGCGGCGGCGGGGGTGTCGAGCGGGCCGAGGCGGGTGGTCTCGGCGAGTCCGGGGGGCAGGCCTCGGCCGAAGCGGGCGGGCGGGGTGCCGAGGGCGGCCTGCCGGTGTTCGGTGGCGAGCAGGAGGACGGGCAGCCGGTCGATCCGGCGGGCGACCTGGAGCAGCCAGTCGCGGGAGGGCCGGTCGGCGTGGTGGATGTCGTCGACGGCGAGCAGGACGGGGTTGTGGGCGGCGTGCAGGCGCAGGAGGGCCCAGAGGTCCTCGCCGGGTTCGGCCGGTGCGGGGTGGCGGTCGGTGCGGGCGGGGCGGGTGTCGGGGCCGGTCTCGAAGAGCTGGCGGGCGGCCGCGTAGGGGGTGGGGGTCTCGTCGGCGGCGCAGCGGGCGCGCAGGACGGTGGTGCCGTCGGCGGCGGCGCGGCGGGCGGCCTCGGCGAGCAGGGTGCTGCGGCCGGTGCCGGCGGCGCCGGTGAGCAGCAGGACGCCGCCGGTGCCGGCGCGGGCGCGGTCGGCGAGGGTGGCGATGCGGCGCAGTTCGGGGTCGCGGGCGGTGAGGTGCGGTTCGGGGTCGCGGGCGGTGAGGTGCGCGGGCGCGGGGGCGGCCTCGCGCGGGCCGTGGATCCTGACGGTGCTCATCCGCTCTTCCCCTCCCCGAGGTTCCTTTCCGGCGCGGCCGGTCGGGCACTTCCGGCCGCCGTCAGGGGAGACGGTTTGACGTCGGGTCGGCGGCGGGGTCCGGGGCTGTGATCCTCGTCGCATCCGGCCGGGGCCGGTGGGCGGCCCCGCGTGGGGCCGGGGCGTTCCCGTCGGTCCGGCGCGTTCCCCCTGCGTCGGGCCGGTCCGCGGTGCCGGTGCCGGGACGGCGTGAGCGGGCCGGGTGGCCCGGACGCTTGCACGGCACCCTACCCCCGGCGCCGGGCCGGGGGCGGCACCGCCGTGTCGCGTCGGTGCCGCCGGTCCTTCCGATCTCGTGGTGGACCACGATGGCCGTGGCGGGTCCGGACGGGAAGCATGGGACGTACCGGGCGGGCACCGCCGCCCCGGCCGTTCCACCGTAGGGCCCCGTCCGCCGGGTTCGTGCCGCCCCCAGCGCGGCGTCCCGGCCGTCCGGACGGCGGCCGGGAGGACTTCCAGGAGGGGGCCAGCCGTGACTGTCCTGCACACCGATCACGACCGCCGCGGGGTGCCCCGCCGGCTGCCCGCGGCGGCGGCGCCGCCGCGTGCCGTTCCGGCCCAGCGCCCGGGGCCCGCCCGGCGTGCCGTGCCGGCCGCCGCGGCCCCGGCCGGCGGCCGGACCGCTGTGGTGGTGCGGGCCGCGGATCCGATCTCGCGGGCCGGTGCGGAGGCGCAGCTGCGCCGCCATCCGGCGCTGGAGCTGGTCGCGGAGGACCCGGCGGGGCCGTCGGGCGTCGTCACCGTGCTGCTGGCCGATTCGGCGGACGCCACCGTGGTGGGGACGCTGCGCCGGCTGGTGCGCGACGGGGACCCGCGGGTGGTGCTGGTGGTCGAGCGGATGCGGGAGTCCGAGCTGCTGGAGGCGGTGGAGTGCGGGGTGGCGGCGATCCTGTGGCGCCGGGAGGCGACGGCCGAGCGGCTGGGCCGGGCGGTGCTGGCCGCGGCGCGCGGGGAGGGTGACCTGCCGGCCGACCTGCTGGGCCGGCTGATCACGCAGGTGGGCCGGTTGCAGCGGAGTGTCCAGGGGCAGCCCGGACACTCGCCGTCGGGCCTGTCGGAGCGGGAGTCGGACGTGCTGCGGCTGGTGGCCGAGGGCTTCGACACCGGGGAGATCGCGGCCCGGCTGTCGTACTCCGAGCGGACGGTCAAGAACGTGCTGCACGGTCTGACCACCCGTCTGCAGCTGCGCAACCGGGCGCACGCGGTGGCCCACGCGGTGCGCGAGGGGTACATCTAGCCGGCCCGCCCGGGTGTCCCGTGCCGCGGGCGGGGCCAGGGCCTGTCTGGCACGTCACCCGGCGCGGGCGGGGCACGTCACCCGGCGCGGGCGGCGCACGCGCCCCGGTGCGGGCGGGGCACGTCACCCGGTGCGGGCGGCGTGCCTCTCGCGTCCTCTCCCGGCCGCGAGGGCGCGGCACCCACCCGTCCGCGTCGCGAACGAGTCGCCAAGATCTCACCTGTTGGAAACGTCCGGGGGCTATCAATCCGCCAGGTCGCGCGGCACACTTCTACGCGCGTACCTCTACGCGCGTCACCACCACCCCGTCGACGCATCGTTGACGTTCCGTTCGCAGTCCCACCCGGGAGAGTCGTCCATGCCCCTGAACCGCCGTGACTTCGTCACCCGGTCCGCCGCCACCGCCGCCGGCGCCGCCCTCGCCGGAGGCGCCACCTTCGCCGCCGCCTCCCCCGCCGCGGCGGCGAGCCCGGACGACACCCGCGCGAAGGGCAAGCCGGCCAAGAAGCAGGCCTTCACCGTCATGGGCACCACCGACCTGCACGGCCGGGTGCTCAACTGGGACTACTTCACCGACGCGGTGTACGCGGACAAGGCGCACAACGAGGTCGGCCTCGCCAAGATCTCCAGCCTGGCCAAGCAGGTCCGCGAGGAGAAGGGCTGGGACCGCTGCCTGCTGATCGACGCCGGCGACATCATCCAGGGCACCCAGCTGACGTACTACTTCGCCCGGGTCGAGCCGATCGCGACCGACGCGGACACCGCCCCGGAGCACCCGATGGCGCTCGCCATGAACCTCATGGAGTACGACGCGGCGGCGATCGGCAACCACGAGTTCAACTACGGCATCCCCACACTGCGCGCCTTCGAGGAGCAGCTGGACTTCCCGCTGCTGGCGGCCAACGCGCTGCACGCGAAGGACGAGAAGCCGGCCTTCAAGCCGTTCGTCATCAAGGAGCTGCACCTGGGCGGCGGCCGGCCGCTCAAGGTGGGCATCCTCGGGCTGACCAACCCCGGCATCGCGATCTGGGACAAGGCCAACGTCTCCGGGAAGATGGTCTTCCCCGGCATCGTCGAGATGGCGAAGAAGTACGTGCCCCGGATGAAGGCGGCGGGCGCGGACATCGTCGTGGTGTCGGCGCACTCCGGCATCGACGAGGCCACCACGTACGGCGACCAGCTGCCCTGGCCGGAGGACGCCTCCGGTGAGATGGCCGAGACCGTGCCCGACATCGACGCGGTGCTGGTGGGCCACACCCACAAGGAGGTGGCGCAGCGGCTGATCGTCAACAAGCAGACCGGCAAGACGGTCGTCCTCTCCGAGCCGCTCTGCTGGGGCCAGCGGCTGACCTGCTTCGACTTCGAGGTCGAGTTCGACCAGGGCGTCTGGAAGCTGGTCTCGCTCTCCTCCCGGGTGCTGAACTCCAACACGGTGCCGGAGGACCCGGAGATCGCGAACGCGCTCGCGGACCAGCACAAGAAGGTCGTGGCCTACGTCAACCAGGTGATCGGCACCTGCAAGGCCGAGCTGTCGATCTCCGAGGCCCGGTTCAAGGACACCCCGATCATCGACCTGATCGGACGGGTCCAGGCGGACACGGTGAAGGCCGCGCTGGCCGGCGGCCAGTACGCGAAGCTGCCGGTGCTGGCGCAGGCCGCGCCGTTCAACCGCACGGCCGTGATCCCGGCCGGGCAGGTGAAGCTGCGGGACGCGGCCGGGCTGTACATCTACGAGAACACCCTGGAGGCCCGGATCCTCACCGGCGCCCAGATCAAGGACTACCTGGAGTACTCGGCGAAGTACTTCGCCCAGCTCGCCCCCGGCGCCCCGGTCGACCCGGACAAGCTGACCAACCAGCAGGCCACGCCGGACTACAACTTCGACTCGGTGTACGGCGTCTCGTACGACATCGACATCACGCAGCCGGTGGGTTCGCGGATCGTCAACCTGTCGTTCGAGGGCAAGCCGATCGACCCGGCGGCCGAGTTCGTGCTCGCCGTCAACAACTACCGGGCCAACGGCGGCGGCAACTTCCCGCACGTGGCCAAGGCCAAGATGGTCTGGTCGAACTCGGACGAGATCCGCAACACGATGATCGCCTGGGTGAAGGCGAAGGGCGTCATCGACCCGGCCGACTTCGCCTCCGTCTCCTGGCGCCTGGTCCGCGCCGGCCAGCCGGTGTTCTGACCCACCCGGAGAACCGCGCCCGGCACGCGCCCGGACACCCGCCCGCAGCCCCGGTCCGTCCCCGACGGCCGGGGCTGCGGCGCTCGCCCGCGGGGCGCCGTCCGGGCGCCCCGGCGAGAGGATGGCCCGGACCACACCGGTCAGAACGGGAAGCGGCTGCGGCCGTGCTGGATGGAGATCCACTTCACCGTGGTGAAGGCGTCGACCGTGGACTCGCCGTTCAGCCGGCCGACGCCCGAGTTCTTCTCGCCGCCGAAGGGCACGACCGGCTCGTCCGCGATGGTGCCGTCGTTGACGTGGATCATGCCGGTCTCGATCCGCTGCGCGACCCGCACCCCGCGCTCGACGTCCGCGGTGTGGACGGCGCCGCTGAGGCCGAACGGCGTGTCGTTGGCGATCCGGACCGCCTCGTCCTCGCCGTCGAAGGGCACCACCATCACGACGGGGCCGAAGAGTTCGCGCTGCAGGATGGGCGCGTCCGCCGGCAGGTCGCCGAGCACGACCGGGTCCATCAGGCTGCCGTTGGTCTCGCCGCGCAGCAGCGCGCGGGCGCCGGCGGCGATCGCCTGGTCGACCTGGGCGGTGATGGCGTCGGCCTGGACGGTGTTGATCAGCGGGCCGATCTGGGTGGCCGGGTCCTTGGGGTCGCCGACCCGCAGCGAGGCGATCTTGGCGACGAACTTCTCGGTGAACTCGGCTTCAACACTGCGGTCCACCAGCACCCGGTTGGCGGCCATGCAGACCTGGCCCTGGTGCGCGAAGCGGCTGAACACGGCGGCGTCCACCGCGTAGTCGAGGTCCGCGTCGTCCAGCACGATCAGCGCGCTGTTGCCGCCGAGTTCGAGCACGGTCCGCTTGAAGTGCGAGGCGGCGACGGTGGCGACGTGCCGGCCGATCTTGTCGGAGCCGGTGAAGGAGATCACCTTCGGCACCGGGTGCTCGATGAAGGCGTCGCCGATCTCGGCGATGTCGGTGACGACGACGTTGAGCAGGCCGGCCGGCAGGCCCGCCTCCTCGAAGATCTTGGCGATCAGGGTGCCGCCGACCACCGGGGTCTCCTGGTGCGGCTTGAGCACCACGCCGTTGCCGAGCGCCAGCGCGGGGGCGACCGCCTTCAGCGACAGGAACAGCGGGAAGTTGAACGGGCTGATCACTCCCACCACGCCGACCGGCAGGCGGTAGAGGCGGTTCTCCTTGCCCTCCACCGGCGAGGGCAGCAGCCGGCCCTCGGCCCGCAGCGACAGCTGCATCGACTCCCGCAGCATGTCCTTGGTGAGGGCGAGTTCGAACCCGGCCTTGAGCGCGGTGCCGCCCAGCTCGGTCATGATCGCCGCGGTGATCTCCGGCTCGCGCTCCTCCACGATCCGCAGCGCCCGCTCGAAGACCAGCCGGCGCGCGTAGGGGTTGGTGGCGGCCCACTCCTTCTGCGCCCGCTCGGCCGCCCGGTAGGCCCGGTCGACCTCCTCGACGGTGGCGACGGTGATGGTGGCGAGCTTCTCGCCGGTGTAGGGATCGACGTCGACGATGTCCCAGGAGCCGCTGCCGGCCCGCCACTCTCCGTCGATGTACTGCAGCGCCAGCTCGGAAAGGTACGACATCTGATCCCTCTCATGCCGATTCGGGAAGACCCTGGAGCCGTCCTCGATCAGATCTGATCGGGGCTCATCGTACTTACGCTTCAGAGCTCTTGGCGTACGGAGCGGAGAAGTTCCCGGGTCCGCTCGGGGCTGAGCGAGTCCGCGGCCAGGCCGTCCATCGCGCTCGCGTACTCGGCCACCTCGGCGGGCTTGTCGAGGTACAGCGCGGTGGTGAACTGCTCCAGGTAGACGACGTCCGCGAGCTCCGGCTCGGCGAAGCCGAGCACCGAGAACGCGCCGCCCTCCGCCCGCAGTCCTCCGAACCCGAGCGGCATCACCTGGAGCACCACGTTGGGCAGGTCGGTCAGCTCCAGCAGCCGGTCGATCTGCGCCCGCATCAGCTCCGGCCCGCCCCACGGGCGGCGCAGCGCGGCCTCGTCCAGTACGGCGAGCAGCCGCGGCGCGCGCTCGGCGGTGAGCACCCGCTGGCGGTTCAGCCGGACCTCGACCCGCCGCTCGACCTCCTCGGCCTCGGTGACGTGCCCGCCGTGCGTGATGACGGCCCGCGCGTAGTCGGCGGTCTGCAGCAGCCCGTGGACGAACTGGACCTCGTAGCTGCGGATGTCGGCGGCGGCCTCCTCCAGCCCGAGGTAGGTCTGGAACCAGCCGGGCAGCACGTCACCGTACGCGTGCCACCAGGACGTCGCGTTGGCGTCGCGGACCAGGCCGAGCACGGAGGCGCGCTCCTGCTCGGCCTCGACGCCGTACAGGGTGAGCAGGTCGGCGACGTCGCGCTCCTTGAAGCCGACCCGGCCGAGCTCCATGCGGCTGATCTTGGACTCGGAGGCGCGGATCGAGTAGCCGGCCTCCTCCCGGCTGACACCGCGGGCCTCCCGCAGCCTGCGCAGCTGCGATCCCAGCAGTAGGCGCCGTACGGTGGCACCCCCGCCCGCCTGAGTCATGCTCATCCGTCAACCTCCGCACCTCGCGCAGCCCCCCGGCCGTCGGCCGCAGTCTGCCACCTGACACCGACGAACAACAGTCCGTCAGCGCATGCGTTCCAGCCGTAGCAGGCCGGGCACCGCGGCCAGGCCCAGCGCCGAGAGGAACAGCCAGGGCCAGGCGGGGCCGTGGCCGAGGAGCAGGGTGAGCAGACCGGGGGCGACGGCCTGGCCGGTGTTCCAGGAGAGCTGGTAGACGGCGAGGTATCGGCCGCGCCGGTCCGGGTCCGCGAGCGAGACGCTGAGCTCCTCGGCGAAGGGGGTGGCGACGGTCTCGGCCACGTTGAAGACGGCCATCGCCACGAACAGTCCGGCGGGCACCAGCCACCCGGGGGCGGCGGCCAGCAGGGCGAACAGCGCGAAGGAGAGGGCGTTGAGCAGGGATCCGGCGGCGACCACCCGGGTCGGCCGGAAGCGCTCCAGCCGGCGGGCCACCGCGTTCTGGGTGAGCACCACCTGGACGCCGTTGAGGACCAGCAGCGGGCCGGCCAGCCAGGCGTCGCGGTGCAGGCCGTCGGTCAGGTAGACGGCGAGCAGCATGCTGATGATCATCGAGCCGAAGACGAAGGCCAGGTGGACGACGACCAGCAGCAGGTAGCGCCGGTCCCGCAGCACCGCGCGGTAGCCGCCGCGTTCGCGCGCCGCGCGCTCCCCCGCGCCCGGCGCCGCGGCGGCCGGGGTGCCCGCGCCCGGCGCGACGGCGGTCCGGGATCCCGCGCCCGGCGCGGCCGCGGCCGGCCGCCAGGAGGCCAGCAGGCCCGCCGCCACCGCGTAGCTGGCCGCGTTGAGCAGCACCAGCGCCCGCAGCCCGCCCGTCCCGCCGCCGGCCACCAGGACGGCGCCCAGCGCCCCGCCGAGCCCCATCCCGGTGTTGCGCAGCGTCTGCACCAGCGCGAACCAGCGGGTCCGCTCCCCCTCGGCGGAGGCCAGCACCACCAGGCCGGTGCTGGAGGTCCAGTAGGAGACGTGCCCGATCTGGGCGAGCAGGCAGACCAGCACGATCTGCCAGGCCCGGCCGGCGGCCAGGAAGCCGCAGTAGGCGAGTGCGGAGAGCGCGTTGCCGCCGGCCGCCACCGCGCGGGCGCCGTACCGGTCGATCAGCGGGCCGACCACGATCGCGGTGGGCAGTGCGAGCAGCCGGGCGGTGGAGACGGCGGCGCCGATCCCGGCCAGGGTGAGGGTGGTGGTGCGGGCGAAGTAGACGAGGGTGAAGGCGAGGATCAGCCCGGTGCCGAGGCTGTCCACGAGGTGGGCGCCGATCAGGCGGTGGCGGCCGGCGGTCCGCGGGAGGCCGAGCCGGTCGCGGAGCGGGGGGAGGGTGGCGGTGGTCATGGACCGAGCCTGGCTGCGATGATCTTCCCTGCCCATCGATTCCATCCTGGTCGAATCCTCGGGCGCACCGGGCACCGTCGACCGGGAACCAGGGGGGCCACCGTGATCATCTGGACGTTCTCGCCGCAGGACCTCGCCCGCACCAGGTTCGCCTGCTCGCCGCTCTGCGAGGTCGCCCTCAGCGTCGAGGTGCTGAAGGACCCCGGCCGGCACGGCGTCCACCTGCCCTGGGTGCGGCAGGCCCGGCAGCGGCTGGCCGGGGTCGGCTGGGAGCTGCTCCACCAGCTGGTCCGGCTGCCCACGGTCTACGTGCCGGACTTCCTCACCCCCGTCCCGCCCGGCTCGACCCTGACGATCGACCAGGAGCTGGCCGCGCTGGCCGCCGCCGACCCGGCCGCGATCCGCCGCGACCTGGACCGGATGGAGGGCGAACTCCCCCCGCTGGTCGCCGCGTTGCGGGACGACCCGGAGGCCGGCACGGCACGGCTGGTGGCCGAGGTGCGGGCGTACTGGGAGGCCGCGATCGCCCCGCACTGGCCGCGGATCCAGCGGCTGGCCGAGGGCGAGGTCCTGCGCCGGGCCCGTCAGATGTCCGCCGGCGGCCCGGCCGCGCTCTTCGCCGACCTGCACCCGCGGGTGAGCTGGGAGCGGGACACGCTGCGGATCGGCCACCGGCCGTCCGACGTGCTGCGCCGGCTGGACGGCGAGCTCGGCCTGGTGCTGGTGCCCACGGTGTTCGCCTGGCCCGGGGTGTTCTCGCAGGTCAACGCGCCCTGGCAGCCCGGCCTGATCTACCCGCCGCGCGGGGTGGCCACGCTCTGGGAGACCTCCGGCGCCGCCGTCCCGGACGGCCTGGCCCGGGTGATCGGCCGTACCCGGGCCCGGCTGCTCGCCGAGCTGGACGCGCCCGCCTCCACCACCGAACTCGCCGCCCGGACCGGCTTGTCCGCCGCCAACGTCTCCCACCACCTCACCGCGCTGCGCGAGGCCGGACTGACCGCCCGCCACCGCACCGGCCGCACGGTGCTGTACGCCCGCACGGAGGCGGCCGAACTCCTGCTCCACGGCTGAGGAGCACCCCGCGGCCCCGGAAACGAAAAGGCGCCCGCCCTCCACTGGTCGGGGAGAGGGCAGGCGCCATGGCACCGTGCAGGCCCGGCGACGCTGGCGGGGGCAGCGGCTCGAACTCCCGGTGATGCGGCACCGGGCGATCAGGGGTCCGGACCCGCCGGCGGTGGGGCCGCCGGCGGGCTCGGGCGTGCGTCAGACCACCAGGGGGCGGTCCGTCGGACGGATCGGGGCGGGCAGCGGGGTCTTGCCACCCAGGTACTTGTCCACCGCGGCGGCGGCCGAACGGCCCTCCGCGATGGCCCAGACGATGAGCGACTGGCCTCGGCCGGCGTCACCGCAGACGTAGACGCCATCGACGTTGGTGGCGAACTTTCCGTCGCGGGCAACATTACCGCGTGCGTCGAGCTCGACGCCCAGCTGCTCGACCAGGCCGTTCTTCACGTCCGTACCGGTGAAGCCCATGGCCAGGGTGACCAGCTGCGCCGGGATCGACCGCTCGGTGCCCGGCACCGGCTCGAACTTCCCGTCCTTGAACTCGACCTCGACGAGGTGCAGCTCCTGGACGTTGCCGTCCTCGTCGCCCGTGAAGTGGGTGGTGTTGACGGAGTAGACCCGCTCGCCGCCCTCCTCGTGCGCCGAGGTGACCTTGTAGGTCATCGGCATGGTCGGCCAGGGCTGGTGGCCGGGGCGCGCGTCGCCGGGCCGCGGCATGATCTCCAGCTGGGTGACCGAGGCCGCGCCCTGGCGCAGCGCGGTGCCGAGGCAGTCGGCGCCGGTGTCGCCGCCGCCGATGACGATGACGTGCTTGCCCTTGGCGCTGATCGGCGGCTCGACGAAGTCGCCCTCCTGCACCTTGTTGGCCAGCGGCAGGTACTCCATGGCCTGGTGGATGCCCTTGAGCTCGCGCCCGGGCACCGGCAGGTCACGGGCGGTGGTGGCGCCGGCGGCGACGACGACGGCGTCGAAGCGCTCGCGCAGCTGCTGCCCGGTGATGTCCTCGCCCACGTGGACGCCGGTGCGGAACCGGGTGCCCTCCGCGCGCATCTGCTCGATGCGGCGGTTGATGTGGCGCTTCTCCATCTTGAACTCGGGGATGCCGTAGCGCAGCAGGCCGCCGATGCGGTCGGCGCGCTCGTACACCACCACGGTGTGCCCGGCCCGGGTGAGCTGCTGGGCGGCGGCCAGACCGGCCGGGCCGGAGCCGACCACGGCGACGGTCTTGCCGGAGAGCCGCTCCGGGATCTGCGGCGTGACGCCGCCGCGGTCCCACGCCTTGTCGATGATGGTGACCTCGACGTTCTTGATGGTCACCGCGTCCTGGTTGATGCCGAGGACGCACGCCGACTCGCACGGGGCCGGGCAGAGCCGCCCGGTGAACTCCGGGAAGTTGTTGGTCGCGTGCAGGCGCTCGATGGCGCCGGACCAGTCGTCCCGGTAGGCGAGGTCGTTCCACTCGGGGATGAGGTTCCCGAGCGGGCAGCCGTTGTGGCAGAACGGGATGCCGCAGTCCATGCAGCGGCCGGCCTGCTTGGTGATGATCGGCAGGAGGCTGCGCTCGACGTACACCTCGTTCCAGTCCCGCAGACGGACGTCCACGGGCCGGCGCTCGGCCAGCTGCTTGCCGGTGGTCAGGAAGCCCTTGGGGTCAGCCACGTGCCGCCTCCATCATCTTGCGAGTGGTCTCGGCCTCGGAGAGGCCATCGCGCTCAGCGGCGTCCTTGGCGGCGAGCACTGCCTTGTAGTCGGTCGGCATGATCTTGGAGAAGCGGGAGACTCCGCTGCCCCAGTCCGCCAGGAGCTCGGCGGCGACGGTGGAGCCGGTCTCCTCGTAGTGCTGCTGCACGGTCTCGCGCAGCCAGTCCCGGTCGGCGGCGGTCGGGGCCTCGATGCCCACCATGCCGTCGTTCACGTTGGCGGGGCGCAGGTCCAGCACGTAGGCGATGCCGCCGGACATGCCCGCCGCCAGGTTGCGGCCGGTCTCGCCGAGGATGACGACCCGGCCGCCGGTCATGTACTCGAGGCCGTGGTCGCCCACGCCCTCGACCACCAGGGTCGCACCGGAGTTGCGGACGGCGAAGCGCTCGCCGGCCTTGCCGCGCAGGTGGATCCGGCCGCTGGTGGCGCCGTAGCCGATGGTGTTGCCGGCGATGACGTGGTTCTGCGCGTCGTTGCCGATGGCGGCGGCGTCGCGGGCCGGGCGGACGATCACCACGCCGCCGGAGAGGCCCTTGCCGACGTAGTCGTTCGCGTCGCCCTCCAGCCGCAGGGTGACGCCCTTCGGCACGAAGGCGCCGAACGACTGGCCGGCCGAGCCGGTGAAGGTGACGTCGATGGTGCCCTCGGGCAGGCCCTCGCCGCGGTACCGCTTGGTCACCTCGTGGCCGAGCATGGTGCCGACCGTGCGGTTGACGTTGCGGATCGGCAGCTGGATCCGGACGGCGTCGCCGCGCTCCAGGGCGTCCTGGGCGAGGTCGATCAGCTGGTTGTCCAGGGCCTTGTCGAGCGCGTGGTCCTGCGTGGTGGTGCAGTGCAGCGAGGCACCCTCGGGCAGCTCGGGGACGTGGAAGAGCGGGGCCAGGTCGAGCCCGGCGGCCTTCCAGTGGTCGATCGCGGCCTGCGCGTTGATGTGCTCGGCGTGGCCGACGGCCTCCTCGATCGAGCGGAAGCCCAGCGAGGCCAGGATCTCCCGGACCTCCTCGGCGATGAACTCGAAGAAGTTGACCACGAACTCGGGCTTGCCGGAGAAGCGGTCGCGCAGCACCGGGTTCTGGGTGGCGACGCCGACCGGGCAGGTGTCGAGGTGGCAGACGCGCATCATGATGCAGCCGGAGACCACCAGCGGCGCGGTGGCGAAGCCGAACTCCTCGGCGCCCAGCAGGGCGGCGATGACGACGTCCCGGCCGGTCTTCAGCTGACCGTCGGTCTGGACGACGATCCGGTCGCGCAGGCCGTTGAGCAGCAGGGTCTGCTGGGTCTCGGCGAGGCCGAGCTCCCAGGGGCCGCCCGCGTGCTTGAGCGAGGTCAGCGGCGAGGCGCCGGTGCCGCCGTCGTGGCCGGACACGAGCACCACGTCGGCGTGCGCCTTGGAGACGCCGGCCGCGACGGTGCCGACGCCGACCTCGGAGACCAGCTTCACGTGGATGCGGGCCGCCGGGTTGGCGTTCTTGAGGTCGTGGATCAGCTGCGCCAGGTCCTCGATGGAGTAGATGTCGTGGTGCGGCGGCGGGGAGATCAGACCGACGCCCGGCGTGGAGTGCCGGGTCTTGGCGACCCACGGGTAGACCTTGTGGCCGGGCAGCTGGCCGCCCTCGCCGGGCTTGGCGCCCTGGGCCATCTTGATCTGGATGTCGTCCGCGTTGACCAGGTACTCGGAGGTGACGCCGAACCGGCCGGAGGCGACCTGCTTGATCGCCGAGCGGCGCTCCGGGTCGTACAGGCGGTCCGGGTCCTCGCCGCCCTCACCGGTGTTGGACTTGCCGCCGAGGCGGTTCATCGCGATGGCCAGCGTCTCGTGCGCCTCGCGCGAGATCGAGCCGTACGACATGGCGCCGGTGGAGAAGCGCTTGACGATCTCGGAGACCGGCTCGACCTCGTCGACGGGGATCGGAGTACGGCCGAGCGCGTCCAGCTGGAACAGGCCGCGCAGCGTCATCAGCCGCTCGGACTGCTGGTTCACCCGGTCGGTGTACTGCTTGAAGATGTCGTACCGGCGGTTGCGGGTGGAGTGCTGCAGGCGGAACACCGTGTCCGGGTCGAACAGGTGCGGCTCGCCCTCGCGGCGCCACTGGTACTCGCCGCCGATCTCCAGCGCGCGGTGCGCGGCCGGGATGCCGGAGGCCGGGTAGGCCTTGGCGTGGCGGGCGGCCACCTCCTTGGCGATCTCGTCCAGGCCGATGCCGCCGAGCTTGGTGGTGGTGCCGGCGAAGTAGGTGCCGACCAGCTCCTCGGAGAGGCCGATCGCCTCGAACACCTGCGCGCCGCGGTAGGAGGCGACGGTGGAGATGCCCATCTTGGACATGACCTTGAGCACGCCCTTGCCGAGCGCCTTGATCAGGTTCTTGATGGCCTTGTCGGGCTCGACGCCCGCGTCCAGGTACGTGCCCTGGGCGACGAGGTCCTCGACGGACTCCATGGCCAGGTACGGGTTGACCGCGCCGGCGCCGTAGCCGATCAGCAGCGCGACGTGGTGCACCTCGCGGACGTCACCGGCCTCGACCAGCAGCGACACCTGGGTGCGCTGCTTGGTGCGGATGAGGTGGTGGTGGATCGCCGAGGTGAGCAGCAGCGAGGGGATCGGGGCGTGCTCGGCGTCGGAGTGCCGGTCGGAGAGCACGATGATCCGGGCGCCGTCGGCGATCGCGGCGTCGGCCTCGGCGGCGATCTCGGCCAGGCGGGCGGCCAGGCCGGCGCCGCCGGTGGCGACCTTGTACAGGCCGGACAGGGTGACGGCCTTGAGGCCGGGCTGGTCGCCGTCGGCGTTGATGTGGACGAGCTTGGCCAGCTCGTCGTTGTCGATCACCGGGAAGGTGATGCCGACCGAGCGGCAGGACGCGGCCTCGGCGGCCAGCAGGTTGCCCTCGGGGCCGAGGTTGGACAGCAGCGAGGTGACGAGCTCCTCGCGGATGGCGTCCAGCGGCGGGTTGGTGACCTGCGCGAACAGCTGCACGAAGTAGTCGAACAGCAGGCGCGGCTTCTCGGAGAGCGCGGCGATCGGGCTGTCGGTGCCCATCGAGCCGAGCGCCTCGCCGCCGGTCTTCGCCATCGGCGCCAGGATGACCCGCAGCTCCTCCTCGGTGTAGCCGAAGGTCTGCTGGCGGCGCGTCACCGAGGCGTGGGTGTGCGCGATGTGCTCGCGCTCGGGCAGCTTGGCGAGCTGGATCTGGCCGGCCGCGACCCACTCCTCGTAGGGGTGCTCGGAGGCCAGCGCGGACTTGATCTCCTCGTCCTCGACGATGCGGTGCTCCGCGGTGTCGATGAGGAACATCCGGCCGGGCTGCAGCCGGCCCTTCTTGGCGACCTTCTCCTGCTCGATGTCGAGCACGCCGACCTCGGAGGAGAGGACGACCAGGCCGTCCTCGGTGATCCAGTAGCGGGCCGGGCGCAGGCCGTTGCGGTCCAGCACGGCGCCGATCTGGGTGCCGTCGGTGAAGGTGACGCAGGCCGGACCGTCCCAGGGCTCCATCAGGTTGGAGTGGTACTGGTAGAACGCGCGGCGGGCCGGGTCCATGGTGGCGTGGTTCTCCCACGCCTCCGGGATCATCATCAGCACCGAGTGCGGCAGCGAGCGGCCGCCGAGGTGGAGCAGCTCCAGGACCTCGTCGAAGGACGCCGAGTCGGAGTGGTCCGGGGTGCAGATCGGGAAGATCCGGCTCAGACCCTGACCCTTGCTGTTGTCGGGGATCAGGTCGGTGGCGAGCTGGGACTCGCGGGCGGTCATCCAGTTCCGGTTGCCCTTGACCGTGTTGATCTCGCCGTTGTGGGCGACGAAGCGGTACGGGTGGGCGAGCGGCCAGCTCGGGAAGGTGTTGGTGGAGAACCGCGAGTGCACCAGGCCGAGCGCGGAGGCGTAGAGCCGGTCCGACAGGTCGGGGAAGAAGGGCTCCAGCTGGCCGGTGGTCAGCATGCCCTTGTAGACGACGGTGCGCGCGGAGAGCGACGGGAAGTAGACACCGGCCTCGCGCTCGGAGCGCTTGCGGACGACGAAGGCGATCCGGTCCAGCTCGATCCCGGCCAGCCCGTCCTTCGCGAGGAACACCTGGCGGAAGCGCGGCATCACGCTGCGGGCGGTGGCGCCCAGCAGGTCCGGGGTGACCGGGACGTCGCGCCAGCCGAGGACGGTCAGGCTCTCCTCGGCGGCGATGGCCTCGATCCGCGCGACGGCGGCCGCGTCGGCGGCGTCCTCGTCGGGCAGGAACGCGATGCCGACGGCGTAGGAGCCGGCGGCGGGCAGCTCGAAGGAGACGTTGGCGCGCAGGAACGCGTCCGGGACCTGGGTCAGGATGCCCGCGCCGTCACCGGAGTCCGGCTCGGCGCCGGTGGCGCCGCGGTGCTCCAGGTTGCGCAGGACGGTCAGCGCCTGCTCGACGATCTTGTGGTCGGCGATGCCGGTCAGCGTGGCGACGAAGCCGACGCCACAGGCGTCGTGCTCGTTTCGCGGGTCGTACAGGCCCTGAGCAGCAGGTCGCGCATCCGGAACGAGCGCGTACGGCGGGCGCGCGGCGCCGGCCTGGGGCTCGTTGGCGGAGTGCATGGATGCAGACAGCATCGGCTCTCCCGTCGTCGTCATTCGAGGTGCAGGTGCAGTAGGGACGACGTTGGCCCTGATGCGATTTCGTGCAAGTTACATGATGCCCAAGATCCCGGGAAGCGGAATGCCGCGTCCACATCGCGGACAGATCCGCAGGTCAAGGATGGGGGAAGGGACATGCCACGGTGCACGTCCCGACGATTGTGCCCGGCGGTCGGCGGCCCGAAACAGGGGCGAAATCCCCCGGCTACAGAAGCCGATCAAGGCCGCCTGCGAATCCAACCCGGAGGCCGGGCCAGGGATGCGATTCAGCGGCTCCCGAGCCCGAATGATGAGACTAGGCCAGGCGACGTCCGCACTCCATGTGCGGAACGTCACGCGATGCGCAGCATAGTCATGCAGTCCGCTGTGTCATCCCACATGCCCGCGTCATCCCCGGCCCCACCGTCATCCCCCGGCCCCACTGCCATCCCGCGTCCCGGGTCACCCCACGTGCCCGCCGATCAGCCAGCCCAGCAGGTACGTCACGCCGGCCGCCACCCCGCCCAGCACCAGCTGGCGCAGTCCGCTGAACCACCAGCTGCGCGCCGTCACCCGGGCCACCACGGCCCCGCAGGCGAACAGGCCGGCCATCGAGAGCAGCAGCGCGGGCAGCAGCGAGGTCGCGCCGAGCAGGTACGGCAGCAGCGGCAGCAGCGCGCCCACCGCGAAGCAGACGAAGGACGAGGCGGCCGCCACCACCGGCGAGGGCAGGTCGTCCGGGTCGATGCCCAGCTCCTCGCGGGCGTGCACCGCGAGGGTCTGCTCCGGGTCCGCCGAGAGCTGCTCGGCCACCTGGCGCGCCAGCTCGGGCTCGACGCCCTTGGCCATGTACACCTGGGCCAGCTCGGCCAGCTCCCCGTGCGGGTTGCGCTTGAGTTCCAGCCGCTCGGCCTCGATCTCGGCCTGCACCAGCTCCCGCTGCGAGGCCACCGAGGTGTACTCCCCCGCCGCCATCGAGCACGCGCCGGCCGCCAGGCCGGCCAGGCCGGTCAGCACCACCGTGCTGTTGGCGACCGAGCCGCCGACCACGCCGGTCATCAGCGCGAAGTTGGACACCAGGCCGTCCATCGCGCCGAACACGGCCGGCCGCAGCCAGCCGCCGTTCACGTCCCGGTGGTGCCCCTCGGCGGGAATGCGGGGGTGGTGCCCGGCCTCGGATTCGATGATGGTGGCGCTCACGGTCTTCGTCCCCTCCGTCTGTTCGCTCGTCTCCCTCGAACGTAGCCCGCCTGACCTGGGCACTTCCAGCAAAGTAAGGCTGTCCGAACAAAGCTTCGGCCGCCCTCCGCAGGGGGTGCGGAGGGCGGCCGGGAGAGCGGGAGGCGCAGGTCAGGTCAGGTTCTTGGCGTCCTTGCCGGACTTCTCCGGTGCGGCGTCGGCCGGCTCGGCGACCGGCTTGCCGGCCGGCTTCCCGTCCACGGAGCGGGACGGCCCGGCCTTCGCCGGCGCGGCGTCGGCGGCGGCGTCGGAAGCGTTGCCGGCCGCGGCGCCGGGAGCGGTGTCCTCGGAGGCCTCCGGTCCGGTCGCCATCGGGTCGATGGTCGCCGGGTCCTCGCGGCCGGGCCGCTTCTTCCCGACGATCACGAAGTACGCGACGGCGGCGAGGAAGACCACGATCGCCACCCAGTCGTTGAGCCGCAGGCCCAGGAACACGTGCGCCTCGTCGATCCGCAGCCACTCGGTCCAGAACCGGCCCACCGTGTACGCGGCCACGTACAGCGCGAAGACCCGGCCGTGACCGAGGGTGAACCGGCGGTCCGCCCAGATCACCAGCAGCGCGACGCCGACGCACCAGAGCGACTCGTAGAGGAAGGTCGGGTGGTAGACGCCCTTGACGACCTCGCCGCTCGGCAGCGTCTTGTCGATCTCCAGGCCCCAGGGCAGCGTGGTCTCCCGGCCGTAGAGCTCCTGGTTGAACCAGTTGCCCCAGCGGCCGAGCGCCTGGGCCAGCGCGATGCCGGGCGCGATGGCGTCGGCGTACGCGGGCAGCGGGACGCCCCGGCGGCGGGCGCCGATCCAGGCGCCGACCGCGCCCAGCGCGATCGCGCCCCAGATACCGAGGCCGCCTTCCCAGATCTTGAAGGCGTTCCAGGGGTTCCTGCCCTCGCCGAAGTACAGCTGGTTGTCGGTGATCACGTGGTAGAGCCGGCCGCCGACCAGGCCGAACGGCACAGCCCAGACGGCGATGTCGCCGACCGTGTGCTTGCCACCGCCCCGGGCGACCCAGCGCTTGCTGCCGAGCCAGACGGCGACGACGACACCGAGGATGATGCAGAAGGCGTAGGCGCGCAGCGGGATCGGTCCGAGGTGCAGGACGCCCCGCGACGGGCTGGGAATGTAGGCGATATCCATGGCAGCTCCGACGCTACAGGGTCGGCGGCCCGCCCCGGACACCCCGTCGGTCACAGATCCCGAACAACAGGGTGCCCGCGGACGCCCGCCGCCCCTCCGGACGGGGAGGGGCGGCGACGCCCGGCCGGCCGGGCCGGCGGGTCAGCCGGCCTTCGGCGACGGGTTGTTGCTCTCCGAGGCGGTGCTGGTCGGGGCCGGGGACTGGCCGTGCGAGCCGGTGGCGCCCAGCTGCTTGCCCTGGTTGGCGGCGTCCACCCACTTCACCAGGTTCTGCGGGGTGATCTCCTCGCTGCCGTTCTTCGGGTAGATCGGCTGGCCGTTGAGCAGCACCGTCGGCGTCGACTTGTAGCTGGACTTGTCGAAGTCCTGCTGCACCGCGGAGACCCAGCCGCTGTACTTGTTGTCGTTGACGCAGGCCTCGAAGGCGGGCGTGACCAGGCCGTCGACCTGCTTGGCGAGGTTGATCAGGACGGCCTTGTCGCCGAAGGCGTCGTTGGTCTCGTCTGGCTGGTTGCGGTAGAGCACGTCGTGGTAGTCGCGGAAGTGCCCGGCGTCCTGGGCGCAGGCCAGCGCGTTGGCCGCGTACTTGGAGCCCTTGCCCGGGACGGCGCGGTCGATGAACGAGACGATGTGGTAGTTGGTGTAGATCTTGCCGGCGTCCTCGAGCTGGTCGACGGTGGGCGAGAACTCGCGCTCGAAGATGCCGCAGGCCGGGCAGCGCGGGTCCTCGTAGACGGTGAGGACGGACGGGGCGTCGGCCGCGCCGACCGGGATCACCAGGTTCTTGTCGCCGATCGTGCCGGTCGGGGCGGCGGCCGGGGTCTCCGGCTTGGAGCGCTCGTTCTGCACCACGACGCCGGTGACCACGGCGGCGGAGATGACGGCCAGCGCCGCCCCGCCCACCATCAGCTTCTTCTTCCGCCGGGCGCGGGCCTCGCCGGCCGCCCGCTCCGCCAGCATCCGCTCGCGGGCGGTGCGCTTGCCTTCTCGGTTCTTCTCGCTCATCTGCCTTGACATCCACAAATCGGGGGGAGGGGCCGGGTCGGGGGGTGCGGGGTGCCGCCGGTCAGCTCGCCAGCCAGCCGTCCACGGAGAACTTGGTGCGGGGCCACCGGATCAGCCAGCCGGCCATCAGCAGGAACCCGGTGTCGCGCAGGATCTCCTGCAGGTACTCGGTCTGCGACGCGTCCACCGCACCGCCGCCGCCGAAGCAGCCGCAGTCGATCGAGATGCCGCGCGCCCAGGCGGAGGCGATGCCCGTGATGAAGGCGAGCAGCAGCACCGCGGAGAGCGCGGCCACCAGCCGCACCCCCAGCCCGATCACCAGCAGCAGCGCGAGCGCCAGCTCCAGGAACGGCAGCGCGTACCCCACCGGCTTGACCAGCGACTCGGGCAGGATCTCGTACGCCCGCACGGCCTGGGCCGCCTCCGCCGGATCGGCGATCTTGGCGAGCCCGGCCCAGCCCCAGACCACGGCGAGGCCCAGCCGCACCGCCGTGCCGATCCATGCCGTCGCCGGCCCGGCCATCCGGGCAACTCCCTCGGGAAACACCGTCACGACCTGATGAACCGCAACCGGTGACGGTGGTTTCCTCCCCGTTCGCGACTTAAGCCGAAAGAGTGAGGGATGCCGATACCGCGTCCGATTCGCTCTAACGCCCGTTCGACCCGCAGGAGTGCGGCCGCCCGGGGTCGTCCAGCGACTGCCGGCCCGGCGGGCGGTAGCGGGCCGCCCGCGCCACCGCGTCCGCCCGGGCCTGCACCGCGCACACGTACGCCTCCCGCTCGGCCCGCTCCGCGCCCCGCTTGGCCAGCGCCTCCCCCACCACGGTGTGGTCCGCCCCCACCGCGGCGCCCAGCACCAGCAGGGCCGCGGCGGCCCGCAGCAGGACGGCTCGCTGGAGACACGGCACCGGCACACCCCTTCGATCGCCTGACACCCCCGAGCACGTCGTTCGTGCACCTGTCCCTCCACTCAACGCCGGTCAACCACACCTGATGCGTTGGAGCGCCGCTGTTCACTCGTTCGGGTTGTCCGGGGGGGAACGCGAACGGCCCGTCACCCCCGGGCTGGGGTGACGGGCCGTCATGAACGGGTACTACCGGCGGCGGACGCCCTCCGCCAGCTCGCCGGCCAGCGTACGGACGGCCGCCAGCGCGGCCTGCTCGTCACCGTCGGCGTCCAGGATCCGCTGGACGAAGGCCGAGCCGACGATCACGCCGTCGGCGAAGCCGGCCACCTGGGCGGCCTGGTCGGCGGTCGAGACGCCGAGGCCGACGCAGACCGGCAGCTCGGTGGTGGCCCTGGTCCGGGCGACCAGGTCCTCGGCGAGGTCGCCGACCTGGGCCCGGGAGCCGGTCACCCCCATCACCGCGGCCGCGTAGACGAAGCCGGAGCCCGCCGCGGTGACCTCGGCGAGGCGCTTGTCCTTGCTGCTCGGGGCGACCACGAAGACGGTGTCGAGACCGTGCTCGTCCGCCGCCTTCCGCCACTCCTCGGACTCCTCCACCGGCAGGTCCGGCAGGATGCAGCCGGCGCCGCCCGCGGCGGCCAGGTCGGCGGCGAAACGCGCGGCACCGTAGCGGTCGACCGGGTTCCAGTAGGTCATCACCAGCACCGCGGCCGCGGGGTGCGCGGCGGCCACCTCCTGGACGGTGCGCAGCACGTCCTTGATCTTCACGCCGGCCCGCAGCGCGATGTCGTCGGCGGTCTGGATGGTCGGGCCGTCCAGCACCGGGTCGGAGTGCGGCAGGCCGACCTCGACGACGTCGCAGCCGCCCTCGATCAGCGCGTTGACGGCCCGCACGCCGCCGTCGACGGTCGGGAAGCCGGCCGGCAGGTAGCCGATCAGCGCCGCGCGGTTCTCCGCCTTGGCGGCGGCGAGGATGCCGCTGAGCTTCGAAGCCATGGTCACTTACCCCCGTTGGCGGAGCCGGCGCCCGGCTCGTCGTACAGGCCGAAGTACTCGGCCGCGGTGTGCATGTCCTTGTCGCCGCGCCCGGAGAGCGAGACCAGGATGGTGGCCCCGGGCCCGAGCTCGCGGCCCAGCTCCAGGGCGCCGGCCAGCGCGTGCGCGCTCTCGATGGCCGGGATGATGCCCTCGGTGCGGGACAGCAGCCGCAGCGCTTGCATGGCGGCGTCGTCGGTGACCGGGCGGTACTCGGCCCGGCCGGTGTCCTTCAGCCAGGCGTGCTCCGGGCCGACGCCCGGGTAGTCGAGGCCGGCCGAGATGGAGTGCGACTCGATGGTCTGGCCGTCCTCGTCCTGGAGGACGTAGGTGCGGGAGCCGTGCAGCACGCCCGGGTCGCCCTTGGTCAGGGTGGCGGCGTGGCGCGGGGTCTCGGCGCCCTCGCCGGCCGCCTCGCAGCCGATCAGGCGCACGCCGGCGTCCGGGATGAACTCGTGGAAGATGCCCATCGCGTTGGAGCCGCCGCCGACGCAGGCGACCACGGCGTCCGGGAGCCGGCCGGTCCGGTCGAGCACCTGCTGCCGGGCCTCGACGCCGATGACCCGGTGGAAGTCGCGGACCATCATCGGGAACGGGTGCGGGCCGGCCACGGTGCCGAACAGGTAGTGGGTGGAGTCCACGTTGGCGACCCAGTCGCGGAACGCCTCGTTGATGGCGTCCTTGAGGGTGCGGCTGCCGGACTTCACGGCCACCACCTCGGCGCCGAGCATCCGCATCCGGGCCACGTTCAGCGCCTGGCGCTGGGTGTCGACCTCGCCCATGTAGATGGTGCAGTCGAAGCCGAACAGCGCGCACGCGGTGGCGGTGGCCACGCCGTGCTGGCCCGCGCCGGTCTCGGCGATGATCCGGGTCTTGCCCATCCGCTTGGTGAGCAGGGCCTGGCCCAGCACGTTGTTGATCTTGTGCGAGCCGGTGTGGTTGAGGTCCTCGCGCTTCAGCAGGATCCGCGCGCCGCCCGCCTCGGCGGAGAACCGGTGCACGTCGGTGAGCGGGCTGGGGCGGCCGGTGTAGTCCTTGAGCAGCGCGTCCAGCTCGGCGGTGAAGGCGGGATCGGCCTTGGCCTTCTCGTACTCCTCGGCGACCTGCTCCACGGCGGCGACGAGCGCCTCCGGGATGAAACGGCCGCCGTAGGCGCCGAAGTAGCCGCGGGCGTCCGGCACCTCGGCGCCGGGCAGGTAGTCCTTGTCGGACTTGTCGGACATGGTGAAGTCCTTCTGGAAGATGACGACAGTGACGGTCGGACGGCGGTCAGCCGTGCGTCCCGCGCCATCGACGGCCCTGCACCTGCCCGGGCTCGCAGCCGATCACGTAGCGCACCCGCCGGCCCAGCACGCGGCGTGCGGGCGCGCGGCAGCCGCGCGGGCGGCAGCCGGGGGCGAGGCGGGTGGCGAGTTTCATGGCGGCGGGGTCAGTCCTTGTGCCGCAGGGCGGGGTGGGCTCCGGCCGCGACCAGGTCGGCCACCGCGGCGCGCGGGTCCTTGCCGGTCACCAGCGACTCGCCGACCAGCACCGCGTCGGCGCCGAGGTTGGCGTAGGAGATCACGTCCAGCGGGCCGCGCACACCGGACTCGGCGACCTTGACGATGCCGTCCGGGATGGCGTGGACGACGTTGCCGAAGGTGTTGCGGTCCACCTCGAGGGTCTTGAGGTTGCGGGCGTTGACGCCGATGATCCGCGCGCCGGCGTCCACCGCGCGGGCGATCTCCTCCTCGTCGTGCACCTCGACCAGCGGGGTGAGGCCGATCGACTCGGCCCGCTCGATCAGCGACACCAGGGCCGGCTGGTCGAGGGCGGCGACGATCAGCAGCGCGAGGTCGGCGCCGTGGGCGCGGGCCTCCCACAGCTGGTACGCGGTGACGATGAAGTCCTTGCGCAGCAGCGGGGTGTCCACCGCGGCGCGGACGGCGTCCAAGTCGGCGAGCGACCCGCCGAAGCGGCGCTGCTCGGTCAGCACGCTGATCGCGGCGGCACCGCCGGCCGCGTAGTCGAGCGCCAGGGCGGCCGGATCGGCGATCGCGGCCAGCGCGCCCTTGGACGGGCTGGAGCGCTTGACCTCGCAGATCACCCGCACGCCGTCGCCCTTGAGGGCCGCGACGCCGTCCTTGGCGTCCGGGGCCTTGGCGGCCAGCTCCTTGAGCTCGTCCAGGGAGACCCGGGCCTGCCGCTCGGCGAGGTCCTCACGGACCCCTTCGATGATCGTGTCGAGAACACTCATGCGCCCACCTCGCTCCGCTCGGCGGGCGCTGAGCGCGACACGCCCCTGTGCTTGGTACTCCCCCGGCCTCCGGCCGGGGGGACCCCCATGCCCCGTTCACTCACGAGCGCGCCCCCATCATTGATGTGCTAGTCGTTCTAGCGCTGAGCCGGGCGCCCACGCGGGCCACCGGCTCTTCGATGGTATCGGCACCCGGGGGCGCGGGGCGCATCCGCACGGCGCGCGTCTCGCGGTACGGACGCCCCCTCGGACCACCGTCCCGAGCTGCGGCTTCACGGTTCCTGCACCGACCGCCCGGGCCCGCCCGGGGGCCGGGCCTCAGACCAGCGGCGGCGCCAGCCCGGCCCCGATCGGCAGGTTGCGCACGACCGTGAACACCAGCAGGAGCAGCCCCACCAGCACCCAGCGCCGCGCCCCGAGCGCGAGCCGGGGCGCCGGCCCCGCGCTCACCGCCGCCCACACCCAGCGCAACCAGAGCACCGCCAGCACCGCGAACAGCAGCACCGCGGGCGCGTTGTCGTGCAGCGCGCCGCTGAGGTCGCCGTGGGTGAGCGCGTGGACGCAGCGCAACCCCCCGCAGCCCGGGCACCACCAGCCGGTGGCGGCCAGGAACGGGCAGGTCGGGTAGTGGCCGGGGGCGTTCGGGTCCACCACGGCGATGTACCCGGTGGGGACGGCCACCGCGGCCAGGGCGGCCAGCGGCGCGCCCAGCCGGCGCAGGACGGACGGCCGGGCCGAGGCGGTGGGAGCGGCGTTCACGCCCCGATTCTGCCCGTCCGACCGGGCCTCCGGGAACCGTGACACCCGGGGACACCGCCGGAACGCGAAACGGCGGGCATGACGCCCGCCGTTCACCGGAGTACCGCAGGATCAGGCGGTGGCCAGCGCGGCCTGCTCCTCGTGGGTGTACACCATCGTGCTGGGCTGCTTGCCCATGCCCGCCATCGACATGGCCTTGCCGACCACACCGCCGAGCACGACGACCGCGAGGCCGGCACAGACCAGCAGCACCGACGGCAGGATCATCGCGACGCCCGCGATGGCGAAACCGATGAAGGTGATGGTCACGCCGGTCCAGGCGGCGGGGGTGTGGCCGTGTGCTGCTGCTGCCATCTGATGCTGCTCCTTGGCTCTCGGGGCCCGGCCGGGCCTGGGGCCGCCGGCGGGTTGACGCGTTCCATTGTGCCGGGCCACATCCGCGCGCCCCAAAGCGGGTGCTCGTCTATCCGGTCACACCGGCCGTCGGGTCCCACCGGCCGTCCGTCCCACCGGCCGTCGGTCCCACCGACCGTCCGTCCCACCGACCGTCCGTCGCACCCGGCGGGCTCGCGCCGCCGCCGGATCAGACCGCCGCCGGATCAGACCGCCGTCGGGTCCTCGCCGCGGTCCAGCGCCTTCCACAGGTCGGCCGGGCTCCCCGCGGCCTTCGCCGGCGCCTTCCGGGTGGGCGCCTCGTAGCGGCTGCCCATGGCCGGCCAGCGCCGCCCGAACCGGACCGTGAGCAGCCCGGCCAGTGCCAGCAGCAGCCCGCCGGCCAGCGCCACCCAGGGCCAGCCGGTGTGGCCGACCTCGGTCGCGGTGCTGCCGGAGAGCGCGAGCTTGCGGGCCGCCTCGCCGTCCAGCGCGGCGGTGTCGCCCGCCCCGGCGGCGGCGGTGGCGGCGGCCCCGAGGCCCGCCAGCAGGGTCAGCACGCCGACCGCCGCCCGGCCGGCGCCGCGCACGGCGAACACCGCGACCGCCGCGGCCAGCGCCACCAGGGCCAGCCCGCCCGGCAGTTCGGAGATCCGGCCGCCGGTGACGGACACCTCCAGGGTGCCGGCCCGGCCGTCGGCCCAGACCCGGCCCACGGCGGTCAGCACCAGCACCGCGCCCAGCAGGGTCAGCAACAGCATCAGGCCGAGCGTCCGGCGGTTCGAGGCGGGGGACGGCGTGGCGGGCGCGGGGGTCTGGTCAGCAGCGGTCACCCGTCCACTATCCCCCGGCCGACGGGTCAGCCCGAACCCGGGGTGGCCGGTCCGGACGGGAACTCGTCCGTGCGCAGCACCAGGGTCCGCCCGCCGAGCGGCAGGAACAGGTCGTTGCCGAACGGCACCCGCTCCGCCTCCCGGTACACCCCCTCGGGGGACGGCGCGGTGTGCACGGTGCAGGCGGCCGCCGCCGGGTCGACCACCACGTACAGCGGCACCCCGCCGCGCGCGTACGCCCGCGCCGCCTCCGCGAGGCCCGGCCGCGCCACCTCCAGCACCGCCTCGACGCCGGCCCCCTGGTACCTGCCCCGGCCGCCGCGCACCGCGTCCGGGGCGACCACCGCCAGATCGGGGGCGAGCCCGCCGGGCGCGTCCGGGAAGTCCACCAGGACGCCGGACAGCACCCTCCCGTGGCCCGCCAACTGCTCCTCGACCTGCCCGGCTGCGCCGAGCACGAACTCCCACCGCTGCTCGTCGTGCGGCACCTCGGACATCCCGGCCGCCTCCCTTGCGACAGTTGCGACAGTTGCGACGGTTCCGGCTACGGCAGTCCCCGTTGCGACGGTTCCGGTTACGACAGTTCCGGCGTCCGCAGCGTATTGGCGGTGGCGACGGCCCGCAGGACGGCGGCCGCCTTGTTGCGGCACTCGGTGTCCTCGCCGCGCGGGTCCGAGTCCGCGACCACACCCGCGCCCGCCTGCACGTAGGCGGTGCCGTCGCGCAGCACGGCGGTCCGGATGGCGATCGCGGTGTCGGAGTCCCCGGCGAAGTCCAGGTAGCCGACGCAGCCGCCGTACAGGCCCCGGCGGGTGGGCTCCAGCTCCTCGATGATGCGCATCGCGCGCGGCTTCGGCGCGCCGGAGAGGGTGCCGGCCGGGAAGCAGGCGGTCAGCACGTCGAAGGCGGTCCGCCCGGGCGCCACCTTGCCGGTGACGGTCGAGACGATGTGCATGACGTGGCTGTACCGCTCGACCTGCATGAAGTCGACCACCTCGACGCTGCCCGGCTCGCACACCCGCCCGAGGTCGTTGCGGCCGAGGTCCACCAGCATCAGGTGCTCGGCCCGCTCCTTCGGGTCGGCGAGCAGCTCGGCGGCCAGCTCGGCGTCCTCGTGCGGGGTGGCGCCGCGGTGCCGGGTGCCGGCGATCGGGTGCAGCATCGCCTCGCCCTCGGTCACCTTGACCAGCGCCTCCGGGCTGGAGCCCACCACGTCGAAGCCGCCCTCGGCGCCGCCGTCCGGCCCCGGGAAGCGGAACAGGTACATGTAGGGGCTCGGGTTGGTGGTGCGCAGCACGCGGTAGACGTCCAGCGCGGACGCCGGGCAGGGCGCCTCGAACCGCTGCGAGGGGACCACCTGGAAGGCCTCGCCGGCCCGGATCCGCTCCTTGACCTCCTCGACGGCCGCCCAGTACGGCTCACCGCCGAACGGCGAGCGGACGTCGCCGGGGCCGGACGGGGTGAAGGTGGCCAGGCCCGGGTCGACCGGCTTCAGCAGGTCGGCCTCCATCGCGTCGAGCCGGGCCACCGCGTCCGCGTGGGCCTCGTCGACGCCGCTGGCCAGGTCGTTGTGGTTGACCGCGTTGGCGATCAGCAGCACCGTGCCGTCGGCGTGGTCGAGCACGGCCAGGTCGGTGGCCAGCAGCATGGTCAGCTCGGGGAGCTTCAGGTCGTCCGGGTTGAGGTCGGGCAGCTTCTCCAGCCGGCGGACGATGTCGTAGCCGAGGTAGCCGACCAGGCCGCCGGTCAGCGGGGGCAGGCCGTCGTCGGTGTGGCGCGGGGTGTGCAGCGCCTCCAGGGTGGCGCGCAGCACCTGGAGCGGGTCGCCGGTGGTGGGGATGCCGATCGGCGGGGCGCCGTGCCAGCGGGCGTCGCCGTCCGGGCCGGCGGTGAGCACGGCGGCGCTGCGGACGCCGACGAAGGAGTACCGGGACCAGCTGCGGCCCTGTTCGGCGGACTCCAGCAGGAAGGTGCCGGGGCGCTCGTCGGCGAGGCTGCGGTAGAGGCCGATCGGGGTGAGGCCGTCCGCGAGGAGCCTGCGGGTGACCGGGATGACCCGGGTGTCGACGGCGAGCTTGCGGAAGGCTTCGAGATCCATGGCGGGCGGCACCTTCGGGAGTCTGGAGTTCCGGTGGGGGGTCAGGAGAGCGGGAGCACGTCGGCGTCGAAGCAGGTGCGGTCGCCGGTGTGGCAGGCGGCACCGGTCTGGTCGACCTTGACCAGCAGGGTGTCGCCGTCGCAGTCGAGCGCGACCGACCGGACGGCCTGGACGTGGCCCGAGGTGTCGCCCTTGACCCAGTACTCGCGGCGGCTGCGGCTCCAGTAGGTGCAGCGGCCGGTGGTGAGGGTGCGGTGCAGCGCCTCGTCGTCCATCCAGCCGAGCATCAGCACCTCGCCGGTGTCGTACTGCTGCGCGATGGCCGGGAGCAGGCCGTCGTCGGTGCGCTTGAGCCGGGCCGCGATCGCCGGGTCCAGGGCGGTGGAGCCGGGGGCGGCGGGCGTGGTGGGGGTGGTGGACATGGGGCCATTGTGTCAGCCCCGCCCGTCCCGCCGGTCCTCCGTCCGGATCGCGGCCGGCGGTCACCTCTCACAACCGGCGGGCCAGATCCGGTGGACGAACAGCCCGGCCTCCTGGGCCAGCGCGGCCACCCGGGCGGGCTCGCTGCCGGGTTCGCCGTCCCAGACCGCGATCAGTTCGTCGATCATGCCGACCAGGGCCCGCCCGGTGTCGTCGCCGAGGCCGCCGTGCTCGACGGCGGCGAGCCGGTGGACGGCGTTCGCCTCGTTCATCAGCCGCAGCCGGGTGCCCCGGTGGTGGTCGTCGGCCCGGCCGACCACGGACGCCCCCGCCGGGACGATGATCTCCAGCTTGCCGCCGTGCTCCAGCACGGACCGGGCGAACCAGGTCTCCGGGCCCTCGTCGGCGCAGGTGACGCCGACCAGTTCGTACGGGCCGAAGGTGGTGACCAGCCTCCAGAGGTCCCCGCGGACCAGCATCTCGGTGATGCCACCCGACAGGCCCCGGTGACCGGTGATTCCGACGCGCATCCGCCTACTCCTGGGATCGTGTCGTGCCGGGGCCGAGCCTATCCGACCGCTCCCGGGCCGCTCCGCCGGGACGAGTTGTGCCAACCGCCTGCCGCGCGGCCCCGGCTTGGGCCATCCTCGTGGCCATGACCTCCGAGCAGCCGACCCCCGAGCCGCCGGCCCCCGCGCGGCCGGGCCCCTCCCGGCCGGGCGAAGCCGCCGCCCGCCCGTCGCGCGGCCTCGTCCTCGCCGTGGCGGCCGTGGTGGTCGTGCTGCTCGCGGTGGTGGCCACCGTACTGCTCCGGCCGGAGCCCGCCCCGCTGCCGCCCCCGCCCTCCCCGAGCCCCACCACCCCGGCCCCGACGCCCACCCCCTCGCCCACCCCCACGCCGACCCCGGCCAGGGTGGTGCCGTACACCTTCTTCCCGGTCGGCTCCTGCTTCGACCAGCCGCAGCAGACCAAGACGGTCACCAAGCCGGAACCGCGGCCCTGCGAGGGCGAGCACGACGGCGAGGTGGTCGCCACCCCGCTGCTGCCGGACGGCCTGACGGAGACCCAGCTGAACAAGGCCGTCCGGGACGGCTGCAAGGAGCCGCTGACCGCCGCCGCGGCCCGCCAGGGCGGGGGGACGTTCTACCCGCTCCCGATCGGCCCGCCGATGGCCCAGTACCAGCAGGGCTGGCGGGACTACACCTGCTCGCTGACCTCCGGCACCCACCCGGGCACCCCCAAACTCACCGGCCACCTCAAGTGACGGCGTGAGTACCGCCTAGGCTTTGGCCATGTCGAACCATGCCCTCGCCGAGCGTCACCGACTGGCCGAACTCCTGGCCGCCGCCGGGCCGGACGCGCCCACCCTCTGTGCCGGGTGGTCCACCCGCGACCTCGCCGCCCACCTGGTGATCCGGGAGCGCCGGCCGGACGCCGCGGCGGGCATCCGGGTGGGCCCGCTGGCCGGCTGGACCCACCAGGTGCAGAGCGGGTACGCCGAGCGCCCGTACGAGGAGCTGCTGCGGATGTTCCGCTCCGGCCCGCCGCTGCTCTCGCTGTTCGCCCTGCCCGGCGCCGACGAGGCCGCCAACACCGTCGAGTACTTCGTGCACGCCGAGGACGTCCGCCGGGCGGGCGCCGGGTGGCAGCCGCAGCCGGTGCCGCCGGGCCGCGCCGAGGCGCTCTGGCGCCGGCTGCCGCTGCTGGCCAAGCTGGAGGCCGGCCGCCGCTCCCCCGCCCGCCTGGAGCTGCACCACCCCGACGGGCGGACCGTGACGGTCGGCCCCGCGGGCGCTCCGGTCGTGCGGATCACCGGCGAGCCGGGCGAGCTGCTGCTCTTCGTCTACGGCCGCGGCGAGCGGACCGAGCTGACCGTGGACGGCGCCCCCGACGCCGTCGAGGCCCTCCGCCACGTCCTCCCGCTGCCGCCCACGACGGGCTGACGGCCCGCGGCCGTGTCCCGGCTGCGGATGTCGGTGGTGGGGTGCAGACTCGCAGAGGGCCGGGGTGGGGCGCGTCCGCACCCCTGGGAACCCGCCCGGCCGTCCGTACCCGTCGAAGGAGCAACCACCCCATGCTCACCACCGACTTCCCCAACGGCTCGCCCTGCTGGATCGACCTGGGCAGCCCGGACCCGGCCGCGGCCGCCGCCTTCTACGGCTCCGTGTTCGGCTGGACCTTCCAGCCGCTCGGCCCGGAGGCCGGCGGCTACGGCTTCCTGCAGGCCGACGGCAAGACCGTGGCCGCGATCGGGCCGCTCACCGAGGAGGGCGCGCAATCCGCCTGGACGACGTACTTCAGGACGCCGGACGCGGACGCCACCGCCCGGGCGGTGACGGACGCGGGCGGCACCGTCCGGGTCGCGCCGTTCGACGTCATGGACGCCGGGCGGATGGCCCAGCTGACCGACCCGCAGGGGGCCCAGTTCGCGATCTGGCAGGCCGGCACCACCCAGGGCCTGGACGCGGTCTCCACCGACAACGCGCTGGTCTGGACGGAGCTGCACACCAGCGACCAGGAGGCCGGCTTCGCCTTCTACGAAGCGGTGTTCGGCTGGCGCAACGAGCCGTTCCCGGCCCCGGGGATGACCTACCTGGTGGTCTCGCCCGCCGAGGGGGACGTGAAGGCCACCAGCTTCGGCGGCATCGCCCCGGTCATGGGCGAGGGCCAGCCGCCGTCCTGGACGCCGTACTTCGCCACCGAGGAGGTGGACGAGCTGGTCGGCCGGGCGGAGAAGGCCGGCGGCAAGGTGCTGATGGGCGCCGAGGACGTGCCGAACGTCGGCCGGATCGCCTGGCTGGCGGACCCGTTCGGCGCGCCGTTCGCGCTGATCAAGGGTGAGCCGCAGGAGTCCTGAGCAACGCCGTGGGCCCGCCGGACACCGCCCGACGGGCCCACCACGGTCGTCAGCGCGGCGGCCGGTTCACCGGACGGGGTGGCCGGCCCCGCGCAGCGCGTTCTTGACCTCGCCGATCCGCAGGTCGCCGAAGTGGAAGACGCTGGCGGCCAGCACCGCGTCGGCGCCGGCCTCCACCGCCGGGGCGAAGTCGGCGAGCTTGCCGGCGCCGCCGGAGGCGATCACCGGGACGGAGACGCTCTTGCGGACGGCCCGGATCAGCTCCAGGTCGTAGCCGTCCTTGGTGCCGTCCGCGTCCATCGAGTTGAGCAGGATCTCGCCCGCGCCCAGCTCGGCGGCCCGGCCGGCCCACTCGACGGCGTCCAGGCCGGTGCCCTGGCGCCCGCCGTGGGTGGTCACCTCGAAGCCGGACGCGGTCTCGGTGCCCTCCGGGCAGCGCCGGGCGTCCACCGAGAGCACCAGCACCTGGCGGCCGAAGCGCTGCGCGATCTCGCGGACCAGCTCCGGGCGGGCGATCGCGGCGGTGTTGACGCCGACCTTGTCGGCGCCGGCCCGCAGCAGCTTGTCGACGTCGTCGACGGCGCGGATGCCGCCGCCGACGGTGAGCGGGATGAAGACCTGCTCGGCGGTGCGCCGCACCACGTCGTAGGTGGTCTCGCGGTCCCCCGAGGAGGCGGTGATGTCGAGGAAGGTGAGCTCGTCGGCGCCCTCGGCGTCGTAGAGCTTGGCCATCTCGACCGGGTCGCCGGCGTCGCGCAGGTTCTGGAAGTTGACGCCCTTGACCACTCGGCCGGCGTCGACGTCCAGGCAGGGGATGACACGTACTGCGAGGGTCACTGCTGTTTGCCTTCCAGAATCTTGGCGAGCCCGGCTCGATGGGCGTCGATCTCGACCTCGACCATCATCCGGGAGTCGACCAGGCCCTCGACCACCACCAGGGTGGAGGCCGGACGGACCGTGTCGAAGAGGAACTTGTGGGCGCGGCCGATCTCGGCGCAGTCCCGGACGTGGGTCGCGTACATCCGGGTGCGGACCACGTCCGCGAGGGTGAGGCCGAACCGTTCGAGGGCCTCGCGCGCCGTCCGGAAGGCGGCGAGCGTCTGCCCGTACGGGTCGCCCTCGTGGTGGACGACGCCGTCCACGTCGAGGGCGGTGGCGCCGGACACGAGGACGAAGTCCCCGGCCGCGACGGCTCGGGAGAAGCCGAACTCCTCTTCCTGGGGGAAGGAGCCGGGTACTCGGTCGAGCCGCCGGGCGGCCGGGCGTTCGCTCATCGGGACACTGCCTCCAGGGCCTCTTCGAGGGTGAACTTCTGCTCGTAGAGTGCCTTGCCGACGATCGCTCCCTCGACTCCCTCGCCGACCAGGCTGGCGATCGCCCGCAGGTCGTCCAGCGAGGAGACGCCGCCGGAGGCGACCACCGGCTTGTCGGTCGCGGCGCAGACGTCGCGCAGCAGCTGCAGGTTGGGGCCGGTCAGGGTGCCGTCCCGGTTGACGTCGGTGACGACGTAGCGGGCGCAGCCCTCGGCGTCCAGGCGGGCCAGCACGTCGAAGAGCTGGCCGCCGTCGCGGGTCCAGCCGCGGCCGCGCAGGGTGGTGCCGACCACGTCCAGGCCGACGGCGATCTTGTCGCCGTGCTCGGCGATGACCTTGGCGACCCACTCGGGGCTCTCCAGGGCGGCGGTGCCCAGGTTGACCCGGGTGCAGCCGGTGGCGAGCGCGGCGGCCAGCGACTCGTCGTCGCGGATGCCGCCGGACAGCTCGACCTTGATGTCCAGCGCGCCGGTGACCTCGCGCAGCAGGTCGCGGTTGCTGCCCGTCCCGAAGGCGGCGTCGAGGTCGACCAGGTGGAGCCACTCGGCGCCGGCGTTCTGCCAGGCGAGGGCGGCGGCGAGCGGCTCGCCGAAGGAGGTCTCGGTGCCGGAGGCGCCCTTGACCAGGCGGACGGCCTGGCCGTCCCGGACGTCGACGGCGGGCAGCAGTTCGAGGCGGCTCATCGTTACAACTCTCAGCTCGTCAGAGGGTGTTGACCCAGTTGGTCAGCAGGGCGGCGCCGGCGTCACCGGACTTCTCGGGGTGGAACTGGGTGGCCCAGAGCGGGCCGTTCTCGACCGCCGCGACGAACGGCTGCCCGTGCGTGGCCCAGGTGACCAGCGGCGGGTGGATCCGCGCGCTGTGCACCTCCATGTCCCAGCTGCGCACCCCGTAGGAGTGCACGAAGTAGAAGCGGGTGTCGGCGTCGAGGCCGGCGAACATCCGGCTGTCCGCGGGGGCGTCCACGGTGTTCCAGCCCATGTGCGGGACGACCGGCGCGTCCAGCGGCTCGACGGTGCCGGGCCACTCGTCGCAGCCGGCGGTCTCCACGCCGTGCTCGACCCCCTTCTCGAAGAGGATCTGCATCCCGACGCAGATGCCCATGACCGGGCGGCCCCCGGCGAGCCGGCGGTCGATCAGCCAGTCCCCGCGGACGGCCTTCAGCCCGCGCATGCAGGCCTCGAAGGCGCCGACGCCGGGGACGAGCAGGCCGTCCGCCTCCATCGCGGTGGTGAAGTCGGACGTGACGGTGACGGTCGCGCCGGTCCGCTCGACGGCACGCTGTGCCGAGCGCAGGTTGCCCGACCCGTAGTCGAGCACGACGACGTTCTTGCCCATGTTCAGGTGTCCATGTCTGTTGGCGTTCTCTCGGCGTTCTTCCGGGCTGCCGGCGCGCCTAGAGGCGCATCACGCCGGAGGCCAGGCAGAGCACCGAGCCGATGGCGAGGACGGCGATGACCCCCTTCGGAAGCTTCTGCTTCCAGAACGAGATCACCCCGCCCGCCAGGAAGAGTCCGACGAAGATGAGGACGATCGCGGCCTTGCTCACAGCGCACCCTTGGTCGAGGGGAGGATGCCGGCCGCGCGCGGGTCGCGCTCGGCGGCGTAGCGCAGCGCCCGCGCGAGCGCCTTGAACTGGCACTCCACGATGTGATGGGCGTTGCGTCCGTAGGGTACGTGGACGTGCAGCGCGACCTGCGCCTGGGCCACGAAGGACTCGAGTATGTGCCGCGTCATGGTGGTGTCGTAGCTGCCGATCATCGGCGCCATGTTCTCCGGCTCGCTGTGCACGAGGTAGGGGCGGCCGGAGAGGTCCACGGTGACCTGGGCGAGCGACTCGTCCAGCGGCACCGTGCAGTTGCCGAAGCGGTAGATGCCGACCTTGTCGCCGAGCGCCTGCTTGAAGGCGGCGCCGAGTGCGAGGGCGGTGTCCTCGATGGTGTGGTGGGTGTCGATGTGCAGGTCGCCGTCGGTCTTCACGGTGAGGTCGAAGAGGCCGTGGCGGCCGAGCTGGTCGAGCATGTGGTCGTAGAAGCCGACGCCCGTGGAGATGTCGGTCCTGCCGGTGCCGTCGAGGTCGATCTCGACCAGGACCGAGGTCTCCTTGGTGGTGCGCTCAACGCGTCCGATGCGGGACATACGGGGTTACAGCTCCTTGATCACGGTTGCGACGGCGTCCAGGAAGGCGTCGTTCTCGGCGGGGGTGCCGGCGGTGACGCGCAGCCACCCGGGGACGCCGTTGTCCCGGACCAGGACGCCGCGGTCGAGGATGGCCCGCCAGACGGCGTGGGTGTCGGCGAAGCGGCCGAACTGGACGAAGTTGGCGTCCGAGTCGGTCACCTCCAGGCCCAGCCCGCGCAGCGCGGCGACCAGCCGGTCGCGCTCGGCCTTGAGCCGGCCGACGTAGCCCAGCAGGGTGTCGGTGTGCTCCAGGCAGGCCAGGGCGGTGGCCTGGGTGACGGCCGACAGGTGGTACGGCAGCCGGACCAGCTGGACGGCGTCCACCACGGCCGCGTCGGCGGCCAGGTAGCCCAGGCGCAGGCCGGCCGCGCCGAAGGCCTTGGACATGGTGCGGGAGACCACCAGGTTGGGGCGGCCCTCCAGCAGCGGCAGCAGCGAGGCGCGGTGCGAGAACTCGACGTACGCCTCGTCGACGATCACCAGGCTGGGCCGGGCGGCCTGCGCGGCCTCGTACAGCCGCAGCACGGTGTCGGCGGCGACGGCGGTGCCGGTCGGGTTGTTCGGCGAGCAGACGAAGACGACGTTCGGCCGGTGCTCGGCGATCGCCGCGACGGCGGCGTCCACGTCGATGGTGAAGTCCTCGTTGCGCGGACCGGAGATCCACGCGGTGCCGGTGCCCCGGGAGATCAGGGCGTGCATCGAGTACGAGGGCTCGAAGCCGATCGCGGTGCGGCCGGGCCCGCCGAAGGTCTGCAGCAGCTGCTGGAGGACCTCGTTGGAGCCGTTGGCGGCCCACACCTGCTCGCGGGTGCGGGCGAAGCCGGTGGTCTTCGTCAGGTAGGCGGCGAGGCCCTCGCGCAGCTCGACCGCGTCGCGGTCGGGGTAGCGGTTGAGGTCGCGGGCAGCCTCGGCGACGCGCTCGGCGATCCGGGCCACCAGCTCCTCCGGCAGCTGGTACGGGTTCTCGTTGGTGTTCAGCTGGACCGGGACGTCGAGCTGCGGCGCACCGTACGGGGACTGGCCGCGCAGCTCGTCCCGGATGGGAAGGTCGTCGATCTTCGTCACGCGCCGGGAACCGTCCACTCGCTGTGCCAATTCTGTTCGTCTCCGACGAAACGGGCCTTGATGGCGTCACCGTGACCGGGCAGGTCCTCGGCGTTCGCCAGGTTGACGACGTGCGCGGCGATGCCGGCCAGCGCCTCGCGGTCGTACTCGACGACCTGGACGCCGCGCAGGAAGGTCTGCACGGACAGCCCCGAGGAGTGGCAGGCGCAGCCGCCGGTGGGCAGCACGTGGTTGGAGCCGGCCGCGTAGTCGCCCAGCGAGACCGGGGTGTAGCGGCCGATGAAGATCGCGCCCGCGTTGCGGACGCGGGCGGCGACGGCGTGCGCGTCCCGGGTCTGGATCTCCAGGTGCTCGGCGGCGTACGCGTTGACCACGACCAGGCCCTGGTCGAGGTCGTCGACCAGGATGATGCCGGACTGCCGGCCGCCCAGCGCCTCGGCCACCCGCTCGCTGTGCCGGGTGCGGGCGACCTGGGCCTTCAGCTCGGCCTCGACCGCGTCGGCCAGCTCGACCGAGTCGGTGACCAGCACCGAGCCCGAGGTCGGGCCGTGCTCGGCCTGGCTGATCAGGTCGGCGGCGACCTCCGCCGGGTCGGCGCTGTCGTCGGCGAGGACGGCGATCTCGGTCGGCCCGGCCTCGGAGTCGATGCCGATCCGGCCGGCGAAGTAGCGCTTGGCGGCGGCGACGTAGATGTTGCCCGGGCCGGTGACCATGTTCACCGGCTCGCACTCCTCGGTGCCGAGGGCGAACATCGCGACCGCCTGGGCGCCGCCGACCGCGTACACCTCGGTGACGCCGAGCAGCGCGCAGGCCGCCAGGATCGTCGGGTGCACCCGGCCGCCGAAGGCCTTCTGCGGCGGCGAGGTGACGGCGATGCCCCGCACGCCCGCCTCCTGGGCCGGCACCACGTTCATCACCACGGAGGACGGGTAGACGGCCAGGCCGCCCGGCACGTACAGGCCGACCCGGTCCACCGGCACCCAGCGCTGGGTGACCGTGCCGCCGGGCACCACCCGGGTGGTGTGCCCCTCGCGGCGCTGGTCGGCGTGCACGATGCGGGCGCGGCGGATCGACTCCTCCAGCGCGGCGCGCACCTTCGGGTCCAGCGTCTCCAGGGCCTCGGCGAGCTGCTCCGCGGGCACCCGGGTGGACTCCAGCCGCACGCCGTCGAAACGCTCGGTGATCTCGATCAGCGCCGCGACCCCGCGATGGTGGACGTCCTCGGCGATCGGACGCACCTTCTCCAGGGCGGCCGCGACGTCGAAGTCGGCACGGGGCAGCAGGTCACGCGGGTCGTCGAGCGAGCCGCGCAGATCGATTCGAGAGATCACGCCACCCAGTGTAAGGAGTGGCCGGAACGCGCGGTCCGGCATTTCAGTCCGTGATACGAAAGGCGAGACAACCGGGGGAAGCGGGGGACGACATGGCCGAGGGCGTGCCGCAGGACTGGTCGCGGACGGAGCAGGGGCTCTGGGAGGCGTTCCGGCTGGGCGACGTGTACGACCTGCGCAGCGGCGACGCCGAGCAGGACGACCCGTTCGGCGGCGCCGTCTGGGGGCCCGAGCGCGCCGTCCGCGCGGACGTGCTGGCCCACCTGCTGCTGGCCGGTCCCGCCGCCGCGCCCGGGCGGGTCGCCTCGCTCCGGCTCACCGGCGTCCTCGTCACCGGCTCGCTGAACCTGGCCGGCGGCACCATCGGTCAGTACGTGGAGCTGCACGACTGCCGCTTCGAGCACAAGGTGCTGATCTCGGAGGCCGAGGCGGGCACGCTGCGCTTCGTCACCTGCCTGATCCCCCGGATCGAGGCGTCCCGACTGGCCACCTCCGGCGACCTGCACCTGGCCCGCTGCCGCATCCCCCAGGGCATCCGGCTCACCGACGCCCGGATCGGCACCGACCTGCTGCTCAACCAGGCCGTGCTGGGCGGCGACCGGTTCGGCCGGGCACTGTCCGCCGACGGCATGGCGATCCACCAGGACTTCGAGGCCGACCGCCTGGAGTCGCACGGCGAGGTCTCCCTGCGCACCGCCCGGATCGGCGGCCGGCTCTCGCTGCGCGGCGCCCAGCTGCGGGCCGTCCCCGGCAACCGCAACGCCCTCAACGCCGTGCGGATAACCGTCGGCCACACGCTGTACCTCAGCGGTTCGGCGGACGGCGGCTGGTACGGCTCGCAGACCTACTACGGCTCCGGCTACGGCGAGATCCCGCCGCCCGGCTCGCCCAGCACGCCGTTCCGGGCGCACGGCCAGGTCCGGCTCTCCGACGGCCGGTTCGAGAACGCCTGCCTCCTCTCCGACGCCGAGTTCCACCTCGGACCGGGGGACGAGGTGACGCTGCGCCGCATCCAGACGCCCGAACTGCGGTTCACCTGCCGCTTCCCGAACGACGGCGCCGTCTCGCTCTCCCGCGCCCGGATCGGCAACCTGGTCGACGCCCCCGGTGCCTGGCCGAGCGGCCGGCAGCTCTCCCTCACCGGTTTCACCTACGAGTGCCTGCGCCCGGCCGCGCCGTTCACCGTCCGTCAGCGGATCGACTGGCTGGAGCGCTCCTCGGTCGAGTTCCAGCCCGAGTCGTACGAGCAGCTGGCCGCCGCCCTGCGCCGCGACGGCGCCGACGACGACGCCCGCGAGGTGCTCTACGCCAAGCAGCGCCGCCGGCGGCGGACCCTGCCGCTGCCCGCCCGGATCTGGGGCCTGGTGCAGGACGTCACCGTCGGCTACGGCTTCCGCCCCGGCCGGGCCGCGCTCTGGCTGCTGCTCGCCTGGGCACTCGGCGGCTCCTACTTCGCCGCCCACCCGCTGGAGCCGCTGAAGGCCGACGAGCAGCCGCACTGGGACCCGGTGCTGTACGCGCTGGGCCAGCTGCTGCCGCTGGTCGACCTCGGCCAGCAGGGCTGGAACCCGGGCGGGTTCTCCCGCTGGGTCTCCGCCGGCCTGGTGATCGTCGGCTGGGTCCTGGCCACCACCGTCGCCGCCGGTGCCACCCGCACGCTCCAGCGCGGCTAGGGCCCGGCAAGATCCGCCGCAGGCCCTAAACCCCTGGGCGGACAGGGTGCCCGGGGAACTACGCTGTGCGCCGTGACAGAACGGCTGCCGCTCTTCCCGCTGAACACCGTGCTCTACCCGGGCCTGGTGCTGCCCCTGAACGTCTTCGAGGAGCGCTACCGCCGTCTGGTCGCCGACCTGCTCGCCCTCCCCGAGGACCGGCCCCGCCGGTTCGGCGTCCTCGCCATCCGGGACGGCCGCGAGGTCGCGCCGGTCCGCCCCGACGACGGCCCGGCCGGCCCGCTCGACGGCCTCGGCACCGTCACCGGTGACCCGCTGGAGGCGATGTACCACATCGGCTGCGTGGCCGACCTCGCCTCCGCCCAGGAGCAGCCCGACGGCCGGTACGAGCTGCTGGTCACCGGCACCACCCGGTTCCGGCTCCGCTCGGTGGACACCGGCGGCCCCTACCTGACCGGTGAGACCGAGCCGGTCGAGGAGGAGCCCGGCGAGGGCGCGGGCGTGCTGGCCGCCGGTGTCGAGCGGGCCTTCCGCGCCTACCAGAAGCGGCTGGCGGGCGCCCGCGAGGCCAGCACGGTCGGCAGCCAGGACCTGCCGGACGACCCGCAGGTGCTCTCCTACCTGGTGGCCGCCGCCTCGGTGTTCGAGACGCCGGTCAAGCAGGAGCTGCTCGCCTGCCCCGACACCGCGCAGCGGCTGCGCACCGAACTGGAGCTGCTGCGCCGCGAGACGGCCGTGCTGAGCTGGCTGCCCTCGCTCCCGGCGGTCGACCTGACCCGCCAGTCGTTCAGCCCCAACTGACCACCGCCCCCGGAGAGCCCCGCAGATGGCCAAGAAGACGAAGAAGGGCGGTCAGGGCACACCCGCCACGGTCGCCCTGGAGAACGCCGCCGTCCCGTTCACCGTGCACGCCTACGCGCACGACCCGGCCGCCGCCTCGTACGGCGGCGAGGCGGCCGAGGCACTCGGGGTCTCCGCCGAGCGCGTGTTCAAGACGCTGGTCGCCGACGTGGACGGCGTCCTCACGGTGGGCGTCGTCCCGGTGGCCGGGCAGCTGGACCTCAAGGCGCTCGCCGCGGCGGTGGGCGGCAAGCGCGCCGCGATGGCGGACCCGGCGGCCGCCGAGCGCAGCAGCGGCTACGTCCGCGGCGGCATCTCCCCGCTCGGCCAGCGCCGCCCGCTGCGCACCGTGGTGGACGACAGCGCGCTCGCGCACCCCACGGTCTACGTCTCGGCGGGCCGCCGCGGCCTGGAGGTCGAGCTGGCCCCGGCCGACCTGGTCACCCTCACCGGCGCCCGCACCGCCCCGATCGGCCGCTGACCGGGCGCTGACCGGGGCCCGCCCCGGCGCGGCCGGTCAGGACTTCGGCCCCTCCCACCGCGCCCCGTCCTGCGGGTGGGAGTCCTGCGGGTGGGAGTCCTGCGGGCGCCCGTCCTGCGGGTGGGCGCCCTGCGGCGGCGTGCCCGTCCCGGCCCAGTAGGGCGGCGGGTCCTCCTCGCGCTTGCCGAACGCGGCCGACAGCGCCAGCAGCACGACCATCGCCGCCATCGGCCAGGCCAGCAGCGCGCCGTACGCGCCCAGGTCGATGTCCGCGTCGAAGTGACCGCCGTTGCCGACCCGCTTTGCCTCCGCGACCAGGTCGCTGCTCGGGCCGAGCCGCCGGCCCAGCTCCCACGCGCCGAGCGAGGCCAGCAGGCCGCCGACCGCGAGGCCGACCGCCACCGCGATCCCGCCGCCGCGGCGCCGGGTGACCAGGAACGCCCCCAACGCGGTCAGGATGCCCATGCCGAGCCCGATCAGCACGAAGACGCTGTCCGCGCCGGCCCGCTGCTCGCCCTCCGGGTCGCCGTAGAGGATCTTGTTGCCGTCGACCACCAGCGGCACCTTCGGCGCCAGCCACGCCCAGAGTCCGGCCATCGCCAGGCCCAGCAGCAGGCAGACCAGCGTCGTGACCGCGCCGACCTTCAGCTCGGGGCGCAGCCGCTCCGCCACGGGCGGGCGCTCCGGGCCGGACGGCACGCCCGCCGGCAGCGGCGCGACGCCCTCGCCGCCCGGGGCCGGCGGCGCGTACGGGTTCGGGGCGGCGGCCGGGGCCCGGTCGGCGGGGTCCGCGTCGGTGCCCGCAGCGGCGCGCAGAGGATCCGGAGGTGTGTTCGGTACGGTCACGGGCCCATCGTTTCACGAGCGCCGCCCGAACGGCCCCGCCACCCGGGCAGCGGACGGCTCCGGAGGCCCGGGCCGACCGGGCCCTACCGCGTGGTGGCCCGCCGGTACGCCCAGGTGGCGGCCGCCAGCGACACCACGCCCACGCCGGCGCAGACCGCGAGGTCCCCCGCGACCGCCGCCCAGTCCGGGTCGGGCGTGAAGGTCCGGGCGAAGGCCTCGACGCCGTAGGTCGAGGGCAGCAGGTCGCGCAGCCAGAGCACCGGCTGCGGCAGGTGGTCGACCGGCAGCACGCCCAGCAGCAGCGCCGCCGACATGCCGAGCTGCCCCAGCATGGTGGCGATCTCCTGCTTGGGCGCGAGCAGCCCGCAGACCGCGCCGAGCCCGGAGAGCGCCGCGCCGGCCAGCGGCACCACCGCGAGCAGCACCCACAGCTGGCCCAGCGGCAGTCCGAACGTCACCGCCCCCGCGGCGGCGGTCACCAGCGTGCCCGGCAGTGTGAACGAGGCGTACGCGGCCGCCGCCCCGAGCACCACCGAGGCGGCCGGGACGGGCAACGTGGCGTAGTGGTCGAGGCCGCCGGTGGCCCGCAGCCGGCCGAAGTACTGGGCGAGCAGGTTGAGCGCGACGAAGGCGACCACCAGCACGCTGGAGCCGGCCACCACCGAGCGCGCGGCCGAGGTCTGCCCCGCGTCGACGACGCCCCGCATCATCACCAGGATGCCGAGCGACTGGAAGGTGGCGACGAACAGCAGCGGGATGCGGGCCACCTTGGCCCGGGCCAGCTGCGCCCGGTAGACGGCGGCGAGGGCGGGCAGCAGCCGGGCGGCGGGGGCCAGCGGGGCGGGCCCGGCGTCCGCGAGTCCGGCGGGCTGCGGCGGCGCGGAGAGCAGCGTCACTTGGCCAGGCCTCCATGGCGGCCGCCCAGCTTGAGGTAGGCGTCCTCAAGGCTCGGGGTGGCCAGGGTGAAGTCGTCCAGGGCGGCGAAGGCCGGGCCGGTGGTGACGGCGGCGACCAGTTCGCGGGCCTGCTCGGGGGTGGTGCGCACGGTCCAGCGCCGGCCGGTGCGCTCGGCCCGCGCGGCGAGGTCCGCGACGGCCGGCACCGCGAGCGGCGCCTCGTCCCGCCAGACCAGGTCGAGCCGGACGTCGCCGTCGACCAGGGCCTTGAGCCCGCCGGGCGTGTCGCAGGCGATCACCCGGCCCTCGTCCACCACCGCGACCCGGTCCAGCACGGTCTCCGCCTCGATCACGTTGTGGGTGACCAGCAGCACGGTGGTCCGCCGCTCGGCGCGGCGCCGCTCGACGGCGGTCCACACGGCGCGGCGGGCGATCGGGTCCATGCCGGTGGTCGGCTCGTCCAGGACGAGCAGCGGCCGGTCGCCGACCAGGGTGGCGGCGAAGCAGGCGAGCCGGCGCTGGCCGCCGGAGAGCTTGGCGAGCGGGCGGTGGGCGAGCGGCTCCAGGGCCAGCTCGGTGAGCACCTCGTCCGCCGCGGCGCGGGCCTGCGCCCGGGAGAGGCCGCGCAGCCGGCCGGTGGTCTCGGCGGCGAGCGCGACGGTCAGCTCGTCCAGCGCGGTGGACTCCTGGCCGAGGTAGCCGAGCAGCCTGGCGGCCCGCTCGGGGTGGCGGACCACGTCGTGGCCGAGGATCTCGACGGAGCCGGAGTCGGGGCGCAGCAGGCCGGTGAGCTGGCGGACCAGGGTGGACTTGCCGGCCCCGTTGGGCCCCAGCAGCCCGAAGATCTCGCCCTGCCGGACGGTCAGGCTGATGCCGTCGTTGGCCCGGATCGGGGCGATGGGGCCACCGCGCCCGGTGCGGTACGTCTTGACCAGGTCGCGGACGGCACAGCACGGCAAGGAGGTGTCCTGGGGTGCCCGCCCGGCCGCGTTGTTCACGAGCGAAGACTCTACGCCGTGGAGACCGCGAACCGGACAAGGGGGCCCGATCCTCCGAATCCGCCCGCCGCACCCCGCGGGTCCCGTCCTGGATCAGGAGCCTAGTCGTCCACGACCAGGTCCCCGCCGGGGACGCGGACGGCCAGCTCCTTCCAGAAGCCGGCCCGGATCGCGTACCGGTCGTGCTCGTCGATCTGGTCGTCCTTGTGCGCGAGCAGCCCGAACCGGGCCGCGTAGCGGAGCAGCTCGCCGTCGACCCGGTGCGGGATGCGCGGGTAGTCGGGCCAGAGCACGGTGAGCCGCTCGACGTCGCCGAGCCGTTCGGTCCAGCGGCGGGCGAACACCTGGCCGACCTCGTGGGCGTCGCCGCCGATGGAGGTGATGTCCTCCTCGCGGTCGGCCCAGCGCTGCTCGGCGGTGGTGAGCTGGGCCAGGGTGGGCAGGCTGTCGCCGGCGGTGGCGGCCTGCTCGGCGGCCGGCCGTTCGACCCAGCCGCGGTCGGAGGACCAGCGCAGCACCGGTCCGGTCGGGTGGTGGGCGGCGGCGGCCGGCGGGGCCGCGGTGCGTCCGGCTATGTCCTTGGGGGTCGGGACCACCTTGAGCGCCGTGGCGGCCGGTGCCGGGCGCCCGTTGGCCGCCGCCGGCACCGCGGCGGGGGCGGGCTCGGCGGCGGGCCGGACGGCGGGCGGTGCCGCGGGCGGGGCGGCGAGGATCTTGGCGATCTCGTGCCGGGGCCCGGGCGCGGGGAAGACGGTGGAGGTCTCGCGCAGGCTGAAGGAGCCCTCGATCCACTCCCGGTCGAGCACCCGTCGTTCGTCGGCCTCGCCGACGAGGTCCTCGGACTGGTTGAAGTCGCCGTCGGCGGCCTGCAGGGCCCAGAGGTGGACGACCACGCCGTGTTCCTTGGCGGACATCATGCCGGGCAGCAGGTCGCCGTCGCCGGTGATCAGCACGACGTCGGCGCAGGCCCGGTTGCGGGCGAGTTCGGAGAGCTCGGCGTGCATCGCGGCGTCCACGCCCTTCTGCACCCAGCGGCCCTCGGCCCGGGTGAGGGCGCCGAGCCGGACGGTGACCCGGGGCAGGACGCGGAGCCGGCGGTGTTCGGGCATCGGGCGCCGGTCGGGCGCGGCGTCGAACCAGTAGATCCGGAGCAGCGGCAGGCCGGTCTCGGCCTCGGCCCGCTCGCGCAGGGCGGTGATCAGCGCCGTGTGGTCGACGGTGACCCGGGAGCGGGAAGGGTCCCCGGCGAGCAGGCTGGCGGCGGCGCCCAGCAGGTATCCGGCGTCCACCAGGACGACACAGCGGTCCATCGCGCACCTCTTTTCGCTCGCCCTCGCGGTCCGGCGCCGCCGTGGTGCGGCGGTCCCGGGTGGGCGCGGTCCGCCCGGCGCTCGGGCCCGTGCGGGGTGAGGGGTGCCCGTGGTCGCCCGATCGTTGGGTCACCTTTACCCCTGGTTCGCGCGCCGAACCTCGGCGGATGTCGCGGTCCGGCAACGGCGCCGCGGCTCCCGCGTGCGGCGACGGCGAGGCGGCGAGGGCGGCGGCAAGGCGGCGGCGGGGCGGCGACGGCGGCGCCGCGGGAACGCCGGACGGCCCGGGGGAACGCCGAACGGGCCCCCGTCCGAGGACGGGGGCCCGCCGGGTGCACGGGTGCGCGGGTGGGGGCGGGCGGTCAGCCCTTCAGCTCGGCGGCGACCAGCTCGGCGAGCTGGACGGCGTTGAGCGCGGCGCCCTTGCGCAGGTTGTCGTTGGAGACGAACAGCGACAGGCCGTTCTCCACCGTCTCGTCCACCCGGATCCGGCCGACGTAGCTCGGGTCCTGTCCGGCGGCCTGGAGCGGGGTGGGGATGTCGCTCAGCTCGACGCCGGGGGCGCCGGTGAGCAGCTCGACCGCGCGCTCCGGGCTGATCGGGCGCTCGAAGCGGGCGTTGATCTGCAGCGAGTGGCCGGAGAAGACCGGGACGCGCACGCAGGTGCCGGCCACCTTGAGCTCGGGGATGCCGAGGATCTTGCGGCTCTCGTGGCGGAGCTTCTGCTCCTCGTCGGTCTCGTTGGAGCCGTCCTCCACGAGGGAGCCGGCCAGCGGCACCACGTTGAAGGCGATCGGGCGCCGGTAGACCTTCGGCTCGGGGAACTCGACCGCGGAGCCGTCGTGGGCGAGCGCGGAGGCGCCGTCCACGACCTTGGCGGCCTGGTCCTGCAGCTCGGCGACGCCGGCCACGCCGCTGCCGGACACGGCCTGGTAGGTGGAGACGATCAGCGCGGCGAGGCCGGCCTCCTCGTGCAGCGGGCGCAGCACCGGCATGGCGGCCATGGTGGTGCAGTTCGGGTTGGCGATGATGCCCTTGGGGCGGTCGGCGATGGCGCCGGGGTTGACCTCGGAGACGACCAGCGGGACCTCGGGGTCACGGCGCCAGGCGGAGGAGTTGTCGATGACGACCGCGCCGGCCGCGGCGACCTTCGGGGCGAGGGCCTTGGAGGTGGCGCCGCCGGCCGAGAAGATCACGATGTCCAGGCCGGTGTAGTCGGCCGTGGCCGCGTCCTCGACGGTGATCTCGGTGCCCTGCCAGGGCAGCGTGCGTCCGGCCGAGCGGGCCGAGGCGAACAGGCGCAGCTGCTCCACCGGAAAGCTCCGCTCCGCCAGGATCTCGCGGACGACGCCGCCGACCTGGCCGGTGGCCCCGACAATGCCGATCTTCATTCCGACTACTCCTCTTGATGTCGCTGGTCACAGCCGCACTCCGCCCATCATGCCTTGTCATCGGGGTGGCGCGACCTGGTATTCCACGGTGTGAGAGGCCCCGACCCGATCAGTGGTCCAGACCAGTGGCGAGTTCGAGGGCGCGCGCCACCTCCGCCGGCCCGGCCGGCAGCAGCGGCAGCCGGACGTCCGGGGTGGGGATCCGGCCCTGGGCGTGCAGCACGCCCTTGACCACGGCCGGGTTCGGCGCGGCGAAGGCGGCGGCCGCCAGCGCGGCCAGCCGGTGGCCCAGCGCGCGGGCCCGCGGGACGTCCCCGCGCTCCCAGGCGGCGGCCAGTTCCACGAACCGCGCGGTGGCCAGGTGGGCGGACGCCGGGATGCCGCCCGCGCCGCCCAGCGCCAGCATCGCCGGGAGGAAGACGTCCTCCCCGGACAGCACCGCGAAGCCCTCGGGCCGGCCGGCCAGCAGTTGCACGGCCGTCTCGTCCAGCCCGCCGGTCGCGTACTTGACGCCCACGACGCCGGGCACCGCGGCCAGCTCCAGCAGCGTGGCGGCCGACAGCTGCTGACCGGTCCGGTACGGGATGTGGTAGACGACCAGCGGCACCGAGCTCGCCCCGGCCAGCGCCCGGAAGTGCGCGACCGTCCCGGCCTCGCCCGGCCGGACGAAGGACGGCGCGGTGACCAGCGCGGCCGCCGCCCCCGGCACCCGCGCCCGGAGCCCGGCCAGCTCCTCGGCGGCCGCCCGGGTGTCCGGGCCCCCCGCGCCGACCAGCAGCCGGCCGCCGCGCTCGGCGCAGACCGCCGCGCAGACCTCGACCACCGCGCGCCGCTCGTCGGCGCTCAGCGTGGCCGGCTCGCCGGTGGTGCCGAGCGCCACCAGGCCGGCCGCGCCGTCGTCCAGCACCGAACCGGCCAGCTTCTCCAGCGCGTCCAGGGCCACCGAGCCGTCCTCGGCGAAGGGGGTGACCAGCGGGACGTAGATGCCCTTGAGTTCCATGGGCACGATCCTGCGGGGCGCCATCGCACAGGTCCAGTTCACATTTCCGATGCTTCTCGTAAGCTGAGCCGATGCTCGACGTCCGACGCCTGCGCCTGCTGCGCGAACTCGCCCACCTCGGCACCATCGCCGCCGTCGCCGAGGCGCTCTCGTTCAGCCCTTCGGCGGTCTCCCAGCAGCTGTCCGTCCTGGAGAAGGAGGCCGGCGTCCCGCTCTTGGAGCGCACCGGCCGCCGGGTCGCCCTCACGCCGGCCGGGCTGGGCCTGGTCCGGCACGCCGAGGCCGTGCTGGAGCGGCTGGAGCTGGCCGGCTCCGAACTCGCCCACGCCAGGCAGGGGTTGGCGGGCCCGCTGCGGATCGGCACCTATCCGTCGGCGGCCCGCTCGATCATCCCGGCGGTCCTCGCCGAGCTGGCCGGCTGGCACCCCGGCCTGGAGCCGATGGTCACCGAAGTGGATCCGGCGGCCGTCGCGGCCGCCCTGCGCGCGGGCGAGCTGGACGTCGCGCTGGTGCACGAGTACGACCTCGTCCCGGCCGACCCGGAGCCCGGCCTGGCGGTGACCCGCCCGGTCTTCACCGAGCCGATGTACCTGGCGGCCCGGACGGCGGGCACGGTCGCCGAACAGCGCTCCGCGCCGTGGATCATGTCGCCGCCGGGCACGCTCTGCCACAGCATGGCCGTCCGGGCCTGCGAGAGCGCCGGCTTCGCGCCCCGGATCCGGCATCAGATCGACGACTTCGCCACCGTGCTGGCCCTGGTGGCGGCCGGTCAGGGCGTGGCGCTGGTCCCGCACCTGGGCACTTCGCAGCCCCCGCCCGGCGTCGTCCTCACCCGGCTGCCGATGTACCGCCGCACCCGCGCCGCCTTCCGCGCCGGCGCCGGCTCCCACCCCGCGATCTCGGCCTTCGTCTCGGCCCTCCACACGGCCGTCCCCCCGGGCCTCGGCGGCGGGACGTGACGCCGTGAGGCGCGGCGGCGGGCCGCGGTGACACCGCGGCCCGCCCCCGCGCGGTGGCTCAGCCCGCCAGGCAGCTCGGCCCGAGCAGCTGCTTGAGGTCCCCGAACAGCGCCGGGTCCGACTTCACCCGGTGCCGGTCCAGCCGCAGCACCGTGGTGGTCCGCGTCCCCTCCAGCCGCAGCCGCACCTCGGTCGTCCCCTTGTGGCTGCTCAGCACCTCGCCGAGCCGGGCGACCAGCGGCGGCGTCACCTTCACGCTCGGGATGTTGATCACGATCGGCGCCTCGGCGTGCGCGTTCGACAGGTCAGGGACGGACAGCTCCATCCCCATCAGCCGCGGCACGTCCTCCCGCTTGTCCAGCTTGCCGCGGACGAACACCACGGCGTCCTCGACGAGTTGGGACGACACCAGCTGGTAGCTGGCCGGGAAGAACATGCAGTCGATCGAGCCGGCCAGGTCCTCCACCGTCGCGATGGCCCAGGCGTTGCCCTGCTTGGTCATCTTCCGCTGGAGGCCCGAGATGATGCCGCCGATGGTGACGATGGTGCCGTCCGGGCGCTCCGCGAGGTCGGCCACCGCGCAGTCCGCCTTGTCGGCGAGGACGTGCTCGATGCCGTGCAGCGGGTGGGAGGAGACGTACAGGCCGAGCATCTCCCGCTCCTGGGTGAGCAGGAAGGACTTGTCCCACTCCTCCTCGGAGAAGACCACGTCCAGGCCGAAGCTCGGCTCGTCGCTGACCGCGTCGCCGCCGAAGAGGTCGAACTGCCCCTCGGCCTCCTTGCGCTTGACCCCGACGACGTTGTCGATCATCGGCTCGAACTGCGCGGTGAGGCCCTTGCGGGTGTGTCCGAGCGAGTCGAACGAACCCGCCTTGATGAGCGATTCGACGGTCCGCTTGTTGCAGACCACCGACTCCACCTTGTCCAGGAAGTCGGGGAAGGAGGCGAACTTCCCCTTCGCCTTCCGCGTCCGGATCATCGACTCGACCACCGGCCCGCCGACGTTGCGGATCGCGGTGAGGCCGAACCGCACGGTGGTGTCCCCGTGCGGGGTGAAGTCCGCGTCCGACTCGTTGACGTCCGGCGGGAGCACGTTGATGCCCATCTTCCGGCACTCGTTGAGGTAGACCGCCGACTTGTCCTTGTCGTCCTTGACCGACGTGAGCAGGCCGGACATGTACTCGGCCGGGTAGTTGGCCTTGAGGTAGGCCGTCCAGTACGAGACCAGCCCGTACCCGGCGGTGTGCGCTTTGTTGAACGCGTAGCCGGAGAAGGGGACGAGGACGTCCCAGACCGCCTGGATCGCCGCGTCCGAGTAGCCGCGCTCGCGGCAGCCCTTCTGGAACGGGACGAACTCGGCCTCCAGGATCTCCTTCTTCTTCTTGCCCATGGCACGGCGCAGCAGGTCCGCCTGGCCGAGCGAGTAGCCGGCCAGGATCTGCGCGGCCTTCTGCACCTGCTCCTGGTAGACGATCAGGCCGTACGTCGGCCGGAGCACCTCCTCCAGCGGCTTCTCCAGCTCCGGGTGGATCGGGGTGATCTCCTGCTGGCCGTTCTTGCGCAGCGCGTAGTTGGTGTGCGAGTTGACGCCCATCGGACCCGGGCGGTACAGCGCGAGGACGGCGGAGATGTCCTCGAAGTTGTCCGGCTTCATCAGGCGCAGCAGCGAACGCATCGGCCCGCCGTCGAGCTGGAAGACGCCGAGCGTGTCACCGCGGGCGAGGAGCTCGTAGGTCGGCTTGTCGTCCAGGGGCAGATCAAGCAGGTTGATCTTGACGCCCTTGTTCTTCTCGATCGCCTTGACGGCGTCGTCCATGATCGTCAGGTTGCGCAGGCCGAGGAAGTCCATCTTGAGAAGGCCGAGGCCCTCACAGGTGGGGTAGTCGAACTGCGTGATGGTGACGCCGTCGGTGTGCCGGGTCCAGACCGGGATGTGGTCGGTCAGCGGCTCGGCGGACATGATGACGCCGGCCGCGTGCACGCCGGGCTGGCGGATCAGGCCCTCGATGCCGCGCGCGGTGTCGATCACCTTGCGGACGTCCGGGTCGTTCTCGTACAGCCCGCGGATCTCGCCGGCCTCGCCGTAGCGCGGGTGCGAGGGGTCGGTGATGCCGGAGAGCGGGATGCCCTTGCCCATGACGTCCGGCGGCATCGCCTTGGTGATCCGGTCGCCCATCGCGTACGGGTAGCCGAGGACGCGCGAGGAGTCCTTGATGGCGGCCTTCGCCTTGATCGTGCCGTACGTGACGATCATGGCGACCTTGTCGGAGCCCCACTTCTCGGTCACGTACCGGATCACGTCACCGCGCCGGCGCTCGTCGAAGTCGATGTCGACATCGGGCATCGAGATGCGCTCGGGGTTGAGGAAGCGCTCGAAGATCAGGCCGTGCGGGATCGGGTCGAGGTCGGTGATGCCCATCGCGTAGGCGACCAGCGAGCCGGCCGCCGAACCACGGCCCGGACCCACCGCGATGCCCTGGCTCTTCGCCCACATGATGAAGTCGGCGACCACGAGGAAGTACGCCGGGAACCCCATCTGGATGATGGTGTCCATCTCGTACTCGGCGAGCTTCTTGTGCTCCTCGTCGTACCCGTTCGGGAAGCGCCAGTCCATGCCCTCCCAGACCTTGGACTTGAAGAAGTCCGCCTCGGACTCGAAGCCCTCCGGGATCGGGAAGCGCGGCATGAGGTTCTTGAACTCGAACATGCCGGTGGTGTCGACCCGCTGGGCGACCAGCAGCTGGCTGTTGCGGCAGCCCTCCTGCCAGGCGTCCGAGGAGTCCAGCGCGTACATCTCGGCGGCCGACTTGATGTAGTAGCCGGTGCCGTCGAACCGGAAGCGGTCCGGGTCGGAGAGGTTCTTGCCGGTCTGCACGCAGAGCAGCAGGTCGTGGGCGCCGGCGTCGGCCTCGGTGGTGTAGTGCGAGTCGTTGGTGACCACCGGCGGGATGTTCAGCTTCCTGCTGATCTCCAGCAGCCCGTCGCGGACCCGCTTCTCGATGTCCAGGCCGTGGTCCATCAGCTCCAGGAAGTAGTTCTCCTTGCCGAAGATCTCCTGGTAGTCGGCCGCGGACTTGAGCGCCTCGTCGAACTGGCCGAGGCGCAGCCGGGTCTGCACCTCGCCGGAGGGGCAGCCGGTGGTGGCCATCAGGCCGGCCGCGTGCTCGGAGATGATCTCCTTGTCCATCCGGGGCCACTTCACCAGCCAGCCCTCGGCGTACGAGCGCGAGGTCAGCTTGAAGAGGTTGTGCAGGCCCTCCTTGTTCCGGGCCCAGATGGTCTTGTGGGTGTAGGCACCGGATGCCGAGACGTCGTCCTTCTTCTGGTGCGGCTGGCCCCACAGGATGCGCTTGGTGTTGGAGCGCGACTCCGGCGCGACGTACGCCTCGATGCCGATCACCGGCGTGATGCCCGCGGCGGTGGCCTGCTTGTGGAACTCGGCCGCGCCGTACATGTTGCCGTGGTCGGTCATCGCGACGTGGGTCTGGCCCAGCCGCTCGACCTCCTTGAACAACTGCTTCAGCCGGGCGGCACCGTCCAGCATCGAGTACTCGGTGTGGACGTGCAGATGCGCGTACGGCTGATCGCTCAAGGCGGGGCCTCCGGAGGCTTGTGCTTGTCTGGTTGGCCGGCGAACGCGCAGGTCACCGATGGTGCCTGGAAACAAATACGGTCCGAGCCACTCCCGGGGCCCGGACCAGCACTCACACGTTCACGCCCCTACTCTAGCCTCCAGACGCACCTGCCTCCGGCCAGCCGCCGCGCTTCGAAGGAACGCCCATGCCTCACCCGCAGCCCACCGCCACCGACCGTGCCGAGACCATACTCGGCGTCTTCGACACGGCCTTCGGTGACCTGCTCGCCAAGGACCCGGCGGCCTTCCGGGTGAAGTTCCGGAAGATGGCCGCCTCCGCCTTCGCCTTCTACCGGGGCACCGCGGCGCTCTACTACGCCGACCTCACCTCCGCCCCCTTCCAGGACCACGGCGCCGCCTTCCTGGACGAGCGCACCAGCCGGGTCTGGATCCACGGCGACCTGCACGCGGAGAACTTCGGCAGCTACCTCAACGCCGAGGGCCGCCTGGTCTTCAACGTCAACGACTTCGACGAGGCCTACGTCGGCGCCTTCACCTGGGACGTCCAGCGCCTGGCCGCCTCGCTGGCGCTGATCGGCTACGCCAAGGCGCTGTCCGACGAGACGATCACCCAGCTGGTCACCGCCTTCGCCGACGCCTACCGGGCCCGGATCGCCGCCCACGTCACCTCCGGCGACGCCGCCCCGTTCACCCTGGACACCGCCACCGGCCCGATCCTGGACACCCTGCGGCAGGCCCGCCTGCAGACCCGGGTCGCGCTCCTCGACGGCGACACCGTGGTCGAGGGCTACGACCGCCGCTTCCGCCTCGGCGGCGGCGCGATCGAGCTGGACGAGCCCACCAAGGCCGAGGTGCTCGCCGCCTTCGAGGCCTACCTCGCCACCCTGCCGCCCTCCTCCCGCACCCGGCCCGAGGCGCTGCGGGTCAAGGACGTCGTCGGCCGCCGCGGCATCGGCATCGGAAGCGCCGGCCTGCCCTCGTACAACCTGCTGCTGGAGGGCCACACCGACGCCCTCGAGAACGACGTGATCATCTACATGAAGCAGGGGCAGACCCCGGCCGTGTCGCGGCACGTCACCGACCCGGCGATCGCCGGCTACTTCGAGCACGAGGGCCACCGCACGGTGATCTCGCAGCGCGCCCTCCAGGCCCACAGCGACCCGTGGCTCGGCCACACCACCCTGCACGGCCGCGGCCAGCTGGTCGCCGAGGTCTCCCCGTACGCGACCGACCTCGACTGGACCGACCTCAACGAGCTGCCCGACCTGCTCGCCGTCACCGAGTACCTGGGCCACGCGACCGCCACCATGCACGCGGCCGCCGACGAGTCCTCCAGCGGCCACACCCTGGTGCCGTTCTCCACCGAGCACGCCATCCACGAGGCCATCGCCCGCGACGAGGCCGGCTTCACCGCCATGCTGGTCGACTTCGCCCACGCCTACGGCGCCCGGGCCCGCGCCGACCACCAGCTCTTCGTCGACCTCTACCGCAACGGCCGCATCCCGGGGCTCTGACGGGTCAGGTCAGGGCCGCCAGCCGCTCCCCGGCGGCGGCCCTGACCGCGGGCTCCTCCATCGGGTCGTCCCGCAGGTACGCCAGCCGCTCCCGGACCTCGGGCCGGTCCGGGGCCTGCGCCACCGCCAGCAGCCGGGCGTCCTCCTCACAGTCCCAGAGGCACTCGACATACACCTGGTCCAGCCCGGCCGGCTCAATGGCGGCCAACGCCTCCAGGTATGCGGCCCGCTCGTACGAGTGCGGCGTCCACAACCAGAACCGCCGCAACAGCGACACCGCGTCCTTGGCCCCCGCCCCGCACCGCGCCAGCCCCCGGGCCGACAGCAGCGGCCCGCACCAACGCCGCTCCACCCAGTCCCGCTCCAGCTCGGCCACCAGCAGCGGAGCGTCCTCGGGCTCGCCGTACGCGGCCAGCACCTGGTGTCCGAGCCCGGCCAGCCACGGTTCCCCGGCAGCCGCCCATTCCCGGGCGGCCGGCATGGCCAGCGCCCCCAGCTTCCGGACCACGATCGGCAGCCGCGGCAGCGCGTCCGCGCCGCCCGCCGCCTTCAGCGACGGCACCAGCGGGACCAGGCCCGCCTCCGGCTCCCGGGCGTCGAGTGCGCAGAGCGCGCTCACCTTGCGGTTCTCCGGCTCGGCCGGGTCGGCGAGCAGCTCCAGCAGCCGCGCGCTCGCCACCTCGGGCATCGGGTCACGCCCGCGGACCACGCGCTCCGGCACCGGCGCGGCCAGCCCCCAACGGTCCCACGGCTCCCCCCACAGCTCCTCCGTAAGCCCCCTCGACCGCTCCCGCGCCACGTCCGCCAGGTCGTCCCACCACTCGACCGGCCACGCGTCGGCCACGGCCTCCAGGACGTCCCGCCAGTGCTCGCCCTCCCGGACGTACGCCCGCAGCGCCTCCCGGGCCTCCGCCGACCCGCCGCGCGCCAGCAGCTCCAGCACCCGGGTGGCCCGCTCACAGGCGTCCTGGCCACCCGCCAGCGTCTCGACCACCGGCCCGAGCGGCAGCGCCAGGTCCCGCACCAGCCGCGCCACGTACAGCGCCCGCTGGTCGACCGAATCCCACCGCCAGTCCCACCGCACGCACCCGTACACCAGCTCGGCGGCGGCCGCCGGATCCTCCTGGGCCATCCGCGCCCCGAGCCCCCGCCCCCGCTGCAACAACCCGGGCAACGTCCCCGCCGGCGCGTACTCGTATCTCCGCTGCGTCACCATGCCATCCTCCCCCAAGTCAGTGATCAAGGACGGCTTCCGGGTGCCCGCCCCGGTGCACGCTCCCCCCGGCCCTTCCCGGACGTGACCTCCGGCGGCCGGAAATGGCAACGGGAGAGGGCGGCCTGACCACTACTCTGCAGCCATGACAGCCGCACCCTCCCCCGTCCGCGTACGTTTCGCCCCGAGCCCGACCGGCATGTTCCACGTCGGTGGTGCCCGGTCGGCCCTGTACAACTGGGCGACGGCGCGACAGCAAGGGGGGACGTTCGTCCTCCGGATCGAGGACACCGACGCGGCTCGCAACCGGCCCGAGTGGACGGACGGCATCATCAGCGCCCTCGCCGCCATCGGCATCTCCGCGGCGGACCCGGCCTTCGAGGGCCCGTACTTCCAGTCCCACAACGCCGACCGCCACCGCGAGGCGGCGCAGCAGCTCCACGACGCCGGCCTCGCCTACTACTGCGACTGCACCCGTGAGCAGGTCGCCGAGCGGACCGGCTCGCCCCAGCTCGGCTACGACGGCTTCTGCCGGGAGCGTGACCTCGCGTACGAGCCGGGCCGCGCCCTGCGGTTCCGGACGCCCGACGAGGGCGAGACCGTCGTGGTCGACCTCGTCCGGGGCGAGCCCTCGTTCCCCAACGCGGCGATCGAGGACTTCGTCATCGCCCGTGGCGACGGCAGCCCGGTGTTCCTGCTCGCCAATGTGGTCGACGACCTGGACGAGGGGATCACCGAGGTCATCCGGGGCGAGGAGCACCTGTCGAACACCCCCAAGCAGCAGCTGCTCTGGCAGGCCCTCGGCGCGCAGCCTCCCGTCTGGGCCCACCTTCCGGTGATCGTCAACGAGAAGCGCCAGAAGCTCTCCAAGCGCCGGGACAAGGTCGCCCTGGAGGACTACCTCGCCGAGGGCTACCTCCCGGACGCCCTGGTGAACTACCTGATGCTGCTCGGCTGGGGCCCCAAGGACGACGTCGAGATCCGGCCGTACCCGGAGCTGGAGCAGCTCTTCCGGGTCGGGGAGGTCAACGGCGCCTCCGCGTTCTTCGACGTGAAGAAGCTGGCCGCGTTCAACGGCGAGTACATCCGGCGCCTGCCGCTGGAGGAGTTCATCACCGCCTGCCGACCGTGGCTGTCCGCGCCGAAGGCGCCGTGGCCCGCCGGGGCCTACGACGCGAAGGCCTTCGAGGCCGTGGCCGCGCTGGCCCAGACCCGGATCACGCTCCTCTCCGAGATCACCGGCTGCGTGGACTTCCTGTTCCTCGACGAGCCGGTGCGGGACGAGGCGTCCTGGTCGAAGGCCATGAAGGCCGGCGCGGCCGAGCTCATCCGCTCGGCCAGGGTCAGGCTGGCCGGAGTCGACTGGGAGGCCGACGCCCTGAAGCAGGCCCTCGAAGAGACGGCTGCGGAGCACGACCTGAAGCTCGGCAAGGCCCAGGCCCCGATCCGCGTCGCCGTGACCGGCCGCACCATCGGCCTCCCGCTCTTCGAGTCCCTGGAGGTCCTCGGCCGCGACCGCACCCTCGCCCGCCTCGACAAGGCGCTGAGCGACCTGGCCTGACACAGAACCGTGCCGGGGGGGGCCAAACCCCCGCCCCCGGGGGGCGGGGGGGCGGCGCCGCCACCGGCTCCCGGCTGGTCACCGGGACCACCGCCCTGCAC